>JBBRGL010000167.1:0-6368 GCA_038240675.1 Peptostreptococcales bacterium | reverse complement strand
TATTCTGGTAAGAACCTTATTGTCATTGCAGGAGGAACAGGACTTGCACCTGTAAAACATGTAGTGTCACACTTCGGAACAGGTGGAGACTCCCTCAAGACGCCACTTCAGCTATTGGCGGGTTTTAAATCCAGCAGCGATATTCTGTTTAAGACCACACTTGAAGAATGGAGCAAGAAATTCAGTACAGTTGTAACAATCGACAACCCAGAGGACTGCTGGACTGGACATACGGGTCTTGTCACCACCCATTTAGAAAAACTGAACTTTGAACCTCTTGAAAATACACATGTCATCGTTGTAGGTCCTCCGATGATGATGAAATTTACGACAATAGAACTTCTCAAGCGTGGCGTTTTGCCGAGCCAACTTTGGGTGTCCTTTGAGAGAAACATGAGCTGTGGTATTGGAAAATGCGGACACTGCAAAGTTGATGAAACGTATGTGTGTCTTGAAGGACCTGTGTTCAATTATGAAAACGCCAAGTTTATGTTGGATTAGGAGGGTATAATGGATATTGATCGCAAAATCGTTCAAAAAAACGCCTATAGAATTTCGAAAAATCGACAGAAGACATGCCTCCGAATCCGCGTGCCTGGAGGTCACATAGAAACCAAATACCTTGGCATCATACAGGATATCGCAGAGCGCTACGGCAATGGGACGCTTCATATCACTACGAGACAAGGTTTTGAAATTCCAGGGATTAGTTACGAGGACATGGAAACCATCAATGGACTTTTAAAGAACCTCATCGACAGTCTCGACTTAAAGATGGATGCTACTTTTGAAGGCTATCCAGCAGCGGGGACAAGGAATATTGCAGCTTGCATCGGCAATCGCGTCTGCCCATTCGCAAACGATGATACGACCCGCATTGCTAAAGTGATTGAAAGGGAAGTTTTCCCTCATGATCTTCACTTCAAAATAGCCGTTACAGGCTGTCCAAACGACTGTATAAAAGCCCACATGAATGATTTTGGTATCCTGTGCATCACCGAGCCGCAGTACCACCCGGAGCGGTGTATCAGTTGCAACGCGTGTGTACTCAACTGTGAAAAGCGCGTCACTGGCGCACTTGAAATGAAAAGTTTCAATATAGAAAGAGACAAAGAGCGCTGCATCGGCTGCGGAGAGTGCATACTCAAATGTCCGACCAGTGCGTGGACGAGAAGTGAACAAAAATTCTTCCGCATGCTGATTATGGGACGGACAGGCAAGAAAAACCCAAGATTGGCTGAGCCCTTTATCAAATGGTGTACAGAAGAGGTGGTTTTACAGGTGATAAAGAATACTTATGGATTCGTCGATCAACATATCGATCGGACTCTTGCCAAGGAACATATCGGTTATATTGTGGATAGAACAGGATTTAAAGCCTTTAAAGAGTCCGTTTTAGAGGGTGTCATCCTGAATCCAGAGGCAGAGGTTATGGAAAATGTTCAGTGGAGTGGCTATACCTATCCAAGTCGGAAAAAGCATTTATAACACTTATTTCTAAACCATAGGAGGTTTTATGCGAGAGACTTATATATTGGGTGATTTATTACAGACCCTCATTCAACTCGAGATCAAAGGCAATAGCCTTTATACAGAGCTCGCACATCAACAAGAAGACCAAGAAGTGAAATTTTTTTTTCAGACCCTTGCCGATCAAGAACTTAAACACAAAATCCTCTATAATGGTTTACTTGAAGAACTTGAGGAAGAAATTGAGCCTGATGCAGATTACAAAAGATATGTGGATGCTCTATTGGCAGGAACGATCCACTTTATATCAACGGACTTATCATCCAAACCTCACGGTGAGGCTTTCGAAATAGCCGTACGTTTAGAAAAAGACACCTTGCTCTTTCTGATGGAGGTTCAAAAGGTGATCCCTAAAAGTGCCCACGGCATCATTGAAAAGGTAATGACTGAGGAAAGAAAGCATTTAGAAATGCTTTATCGGTATTTAAGTAAAATTTAAAAATCATAAGTTCTTCATGTCAAATTCTGAGTTGTCAAAAAAGGAGATATTCATGTACGGTGAAACTATTGATAAAATAAGTGCTGCAGCAATTGTAAAAGCAGACATGATCAAAAAAAGCTTGGGGCGTTATACCTTATCTTCTGCTTTGGCAGGACTCTATGTCGGCCTTGCAATTATACTCATCTTTACCATCGGTGGACTGCTGGGAGATGACCCCTACAAAAAAATACTCATGGGCGTAAGCTTTGGAGCGGCCCTTAGCATGGTGATTATGGCGGGTTCTGAACTCTACACAGGCAACAATTTGATAATGACTATCGGTGCCCTTGACAAGCGTGTGACGTGGATGGACCTCTTAAAAGTATTTGTCGTGTCCTATATAGGCAATTTACTGGGCAGTTTTTTTGTGGCAGGTCTCTTCGTCAACAGTGGTCTCAGTCAGGGACCCGTCATTGAATTTATTCACAAAATGACCGACGTGAAAATGCATACCCCTTTCATGGCCCTCTTTGTGCGCGGTATATTGTGTAATATTCTTGTATGTCTTGCAGTGCTGTCTGCCATCAAACTCAAAGAGGAAACGGCCAAGTTGATTATGATCTTTTGGTGCCTCTTTATTTTCATCACCTCTGGCTACGAACACAGCATTGCCAATATGACGCTCATGTCCATCAGCCTTTTTAGTCAACATCCAGAGACCATTACCTGGGCGGGCTTTTGGCACAATATGATTCCAGTAACCCTAGGCAATACCGTTGGCGGAGCCGTGGTTCTCGGTGCCAGTTACTTTTACATTGGCAGGAGCAAAAGAGAAGCACAGACATTAAAAAGCGTTGAGAAGTAAGAATTTAGAGAAGCCGAGAATCAGAGGGCTTCTTTTTTTTACAAGTTTGATGCGTGGAGTTGTGGTATAATAGCTTAATATATAAGTTGATTAAGCTGTCAAAAGCACAAGATTAAAGCCATTATGGCCATATTGGGAGACCCTATGATTTTTGATTCACACACCCATTTAGACGATGCACGGTTTGATCTCGACAGAGATGATGTCGTGAGGAGAGCCACTGAAGCAGGTGTCACGCTTATGATGAACCCTGGTGCTGATTTGAAAAGCTCTCAGAGAGCCGTTGAAATGTCAAAGCGTTACCCTTCGGTCTATGCTTCGGTGGGTATTCACCCTCATGACGCCAAAGAAGCGGACGCCATGACTTTAGAGCTCATAAAGCATCTTGCAAAACAGCCTAAAGTTTGCGCCATAGGAGAAATAGGTCTTGATTTTCACTATGATCTATCCCCTAGAGAAACCCAGCGGCAGGTTTTTATCGCCCAAATACAGATGGCCATTTCTCTGAATTTGCCCATTATCATTCATGACAGAGAGGCAAACCAAGAGGTATTTGACACTTTAAAAGCCCACAAAGCCTTTGAAACAGGTGTTCTTATGCACTGTTATTCAGGGAGCACAGAGCTTGCAAAAGAATACGTCAAAAGAGGGGCATATATTTCCATTGCAGGACCGGTCACCTTTGATAACGCGAAAAAATTGAAACAAGTGGTGGAAGCGATCGATCTCAAACATCTGATGATTGAAACAGATGCGCCCTATCTGACGCCGATGCCGCACAGGGGAAAACGCAATGAACCTTCCTATGTGACCTTTGTCGCAAGGCAGATTGCAGCCCTAAAAGGATTGAGTTTCGAAGAGGTTACTCAAACGACTTATGAAAGTGCCAAGACGTTTTTTAGGATTGTTTAGAAATAAGCAAGAACTTACTCACAATGCGTTAAAGGATAGATAAACGACTTTAGGGTAGGAAATAAAAAAGATCTGGAAGGTAAAAATGCGCATTCAAGAAGCCATAGTGGTAGAAGGAAAAGACGATGCAGATCGGGTCAAAAGGTGTGTCGATGCCCAAGTGATCATCACCCATGGATATGGCATCAAAGAAGAGACTTTTAGGCGCATAGAAGAGGCACAAAAGCGCTGTGGCGTCATCGTGCTGACGGACCCAGACCACGCGGGAGAACAAATCAGAAAACGCCTCAACGACCGGATAAAAGGCCTGAAAAACGCCTATGTCCCTCGAGCAGATGCCACCCTGAAAGGGGATGTTGGCGTTGAAAATGCTTCGGAGCAAGTGATTTTAAAGGCACTTCAATCTCTGCGAACAGAGTCGGCACAAGAAAATCCGCTTCATATGAGTGATCTATTTGAGCTGGGTCTTTCCGGTGGAAGTGCCGCGAAGGTGAGTAGGATAAAAGTGGGAGCAAATCTTGGCATAGGATTTTGCAATGCGGGGCAGCTGCTGAGTCGCCTCAATCATTGTGGCATCACAAAAGAAGAACTTATAAAAGCGCTAGAAGCCAACTAAGGAGAAACATGGAAAAACTAACATCTACTCGAAGGTTAAAAGAGGTCGTCAACCGCTATGGGTTCACCTTTAGCAAAAGCTTAGGTCAAAACTTTTTAATTGATCAGAACATCGTTCAGAATATTATAAGAGGCGCAGAGGTCACTTCAGAAGATTTTGTTTTAGAGGTAGGTCCTGGCATAGGGACCTTGACAGAAGCATTGGCAGAAGTCGCAAAACAAGTTGTCGCTGTAGAGATTGATAAAACGTTGATTCCTGTATTGGCTGAAACTTTAGGCCCTTATGAAAATACCCATATTATTCACGGCGATATTTTGAAAATTGACATAAAGGCCATCATCGAAGAACAGTTTGGTGGGCATAAACCCAAAGTCATTGCCAATTTGCCTTACTATATTACCACGCCTATTATCATGAAATTTTTGGAAGAACGGATGCCTGTCACGGATTTGGTGGTCATGATCCAAAAGGAAGTGGCGGAGCGCATTTATGCATCGCCGAGTACAAAGGCTTACGGCGCCCTCAGCATAGCGGTTCAGTACTATGCTGATCCACAAATGCTCATGATCGTTCCTAAGACTGTGTTTTTTCCAGCACCAAACGTGGACTCGGCCGTCCTCAGACTCAAAATCCTCAAAGAACCTCGCTTTCCGGTGAAAGATGAGCGTTTATTCTTTAGAGTCGTGCGCGCTGCTTTTTCTCAAAGACGCAAAACCCTTCTCAATACCCTATCTTCAGGACTCAGCATGGACAAAGCCGCCGTTACAGAAATTCTGCTCTCGGTAAACATAGATCCCATCAGACGCGGAGAAACCCTCTCCATAGAGGAATTTGCAAAGCTTTCAGATGCAGTGTATCAAAAAGTTGAATCCCAGCGCTAACCGTTAATTTTCTCTTTATAGGCCATATAGGCATTCAGCACCGGCAAGTAATTTAGGATGCCGTTATGAGACATTTTTATTTCCAAGTCGGCAATCATAGCGGTGTAGGGAATGGATTTACGACTTGTAGTGGTTTGGGAATAGTAGTCTTGAATGATTTCATAAGGGAGCAGAAAATAGGTCCCGAATCGTTTGAAATGAACAATGACAAAAGCAAGCCCTCCTTGATGGCTGACATCGCACATGTAGTCCACTTGATGGGCATGCAAATTCTTGAGTGGAAAGCTTCCTAAATTAGTCTCTTTTGCATCGAAGGCGATATAATGCCCTTGGACGATGCCATAAAAGTCCACGGTGGCTTTCTTTTCAAAATAAGCTTTAGAAATGAGTCCTTTATTCTCAAGTTCAATGACGGTAACAGGTGTAGCCGCTTTATCTACGCGTGCAAAGCGGTGGGTTTTGTAATACTCATTGGTCAAGGTAATGAGACCTTCAAGGGCGTCGCCCCGTTTTCCTCGGGTATTCCAAACAGTCATAGGATTTTCCTTTCTCATGTGGTAAAGACAAATTGTCAGTATTAGAATAATTCGTTCAGACAGTATGAATAATCGAGAAACTTACTTTTGACACTCTAATCAGTATTAGAATAATTCGAAAGGCCACTTGACAACCCCTTACAATTGGCCTACAATTATATTGACCCCCCTACTACGGGGGATGAATAAATCATTTTCGGAGGGCTCATATGTCAAAGAATATTGTTGTATACACATCAAACACTTGCGGTTATTGCCACGAAGCTAAAAAATTTCTAGAGGGTCTCGGCGTTGAATACACTGAAAAAAATGTTTCAACTGATTTAGCTGCAAGAAAAGAACTGATGGATCAAGGCTTCATGGGTGTTCCCGTCATCAAAGTTGACGATGAAGTCATCCAAGGTTTTGACAAGAAAAAACTCGAAGCATTATTGAAGTAATCCAATAGCCAACCAGTGAGAGAGACGGAAACCCGTCTCTTTTTTTGTGGGTTTAAAGGCAGTTCAAAATTTCTCGTAGGGATGGATCCATGTGTCCATCCGGCATTTGAATCACAAAGATCTCCATTCAAAAGATTCAAACCCCGGTCAGACACGCGGGTCTGACC
>JBBRGL010000166.1:0-6426 GCA_038240675.1 Peptostreptococcales bacterium | reverse complement strand
TGTCGTGTGACGCCAGAAGGAATGGTCATTCAAAATCCAGTGGCTGTAGTGCTTTAACCCTATTTTGAACCCATCAAAAAAACGCCACAGCAACTTATAATTGCTGTGGCGTTTTGATTATCCTCCGGCGAGGAGGTGTATTGCCTTGACATCGTCACCATCGTGAATGGCAGTCTGGCCATAGGCTTCCACAGGAATGTGAATGCCGTTGACTTGAACGATGATTTTTGGGAAGGTGTATTTTTTAATTGCCAAAAGGCGTTCTACCGTTAAATTTTCTTCCCAGTCACAGTCTCTATTGTTGAGCTTGATCATCAGGGAACCTCCTATAGGTACTTCTCAACCACTTCTATAAGCTGTGGAAGGTCCATGCCAATCGATTTGAGTTTTTCCACTGTTGGGATACCGTTTGACGTCCAACCTCTTCTCGCATAAACGGCATCTGTCAGTTTTTCGTACTGGCTTTCTCTGTATGTGCGCATAACAGCGATTTTCTCTTCAGTGGTTTTGCCAGTAGGGTCATAACCCACTAAGTCTTTTAATTGACCGTCATAGCGCTCAACCCGTGAAAGGTATTCTTCCACCGTGACAGGGCCCATTGCTCTGTAAGGAATGGCATCGTTTGAACGGAGACCTTTGCCCATGCGGATGTTGAATATGCGCTGGAAGTTGTAGACGCGCTCCGATTGGATGATGAGTTCATTCTTGTCAATATTTTTACCTGTAACACCGTTGAAAATATCCACATAGTTTTGAACGTGTTCTGGGATTTTTGCGGGCTCAGAACTTGTTTTATTGCTTACGGGGATAATGTCATTCCATGGAAGCTTGCAAAGTCCATTGAGACCGAACCACGTTCTGAACATAGGGAAGTAATGGAGCGCTTCAGCTTTGTCTTCAAACGTAGGAATTTGATTGTTGACCATGTCCATAAAGATGAGCCATGCTTCATCGTGCTGAGGACCTTTGTTTGTAAGACCGTAGCCACCTTGCTGTGCCAATGATTCCTTAGGCATATATTCCGAGAATTCAAGGCCCTTTTGCTCCATGCCGATGTCGTTCACGAAGCTTGGATCTGCACCGTATTCTTTGATGAAATGCGCCTTCATGCGCTTAGTACCTTGTCCTGCAATTTTGCCAAAACCTTCGCCTCTTGCCAATTGGTGAATAAGCTCAAGGGCTGCATCTTTGTTGCCAAAATGAAGCTCAAGGCCGCCAGTGATCTCTTTGTTCAGAATGCCTGCTTCATAGCATTCCATAATAAAGGCCGTCATTGTGCCAAAGGAAATGGTGTCAATCGCATAGGTATCACAGTAGAAATTCAGCTCAAGAACGGCTTGGGCATCAAAGACGCCAATGTTCGAGCCGAGAGCAGCTGCATTCTCATACTCAGGGCCATCAACGATGACCTTTTGACCTTTGTAAGGGCCAGAGAGGAGTTCAAAATGATCCACGGCTTTTGCACAAGAAAGACTACAGCCAAACCAACAGCCATCAGGGGTATTTTGTGTAATCATACTTGTGAATACATGAGAGTTGATTTTATAAGTGTCTGGGTGACTTCCAAATTTGTAATTGTGAGTTGGGAGCAAGTCGTATTGGTCCATGACCTCGATGATGTTGGCAGTACCCACTTGACGCATACGGCACTGTGAAGCATCATGGTCGTGAATTTCCTTGTGAAGCTTAATCCCTGTCTTATTGATTAGCGGCTGGTCAGCGGCGTTGTTGAGATTGCCTTTGACGCCAGCAAATTTAATGACCATGGCTTTGATACGTTTGTTTCTAAACACTGTACCAATACCACCGCGACCTGCTTGTTTCAGGCGAATGCCTTTTCTTCTCACATCATAGAATGTGAAATTGAGAAGGCCAAGAAGAGAGTGATCAGCTGCAGTGCCGGCAGAGACGACTGAAATATTGCGCTTGTCCTCCTCTGAATCAGCATACATTTCAGTGAGCTGCTCGCCGAGAACGTGGCTGTCTATGGCTTCATCTGGTGCTTCTTCGATGCGAATAGTCCCTTTGTTGCCGTCGATGACGATGATGACATCTTGGTCAGCCTTGCCTTGAAGTTCAATGGCATCAAAACCAGAGAATTTAAGGAAGGGACCAAAATAACCACCTACATTTGAATCGATGGGGATGCCAGTCATTGGAGAAATACTCACAACGAGGGACTTGCCGGCTCCTGGATACTGAGTGATTCCACCGATAGGGCCGCTTGAAATAACAATTTCATTTTCTGGGCTGTCCCATTTTGTCTCTGGTGTGACTGCATCCCAAAGATAGTGAAGACCAAAACCTTTACCGCCAATGAATTTGTCCTTCATAAACTGCGTGACAGGTTTTTCTTTGATTTCTTTAGTGCCGACGTTGATATAGAGCGTACGGTTGGTATAGCCTTTTTCCAAGGACCCCAACTGATAAGTGTATTCATTCTGCAGTACGTGACTCGCTTTTAATTTCTCAATTGACATAACGTCCTCCTATTGTTCTGAAATGACAAGGGCTTGTGTAGGGCAGCTTTTGACGCATTGACCGCAGGAAATGCACTTGAAAGGCTCGATGTAGTCATCGTGCATCATCATGGCAAGCTCTGGGCAAAAACCGACGCACATAAAACAGCCTACACAGGCTTTTTTATTGATGCGCACAATACCTTGGGCATCCCGTGTAATGGCTTGGACTTGGCAGACATCCATACATTCGCCGCACTGGGTGCACGTGGTCATTTTGAGTCCATTTGCATCGGCACACTTCTCATCAATTTTGATACAGGATTTCTGAATGTTGTTTTCTTTGAACCAAGTCTTAGAGCAAGTAACCTCACAAGCATGGCAGGCGATACAGTTTTCTGGAATCGTCTTTAATACTTTCATTGTGTCCTCCTTCACCCAAGTGGGTTTGTGAAATGCAGTTCATAGATGTGAATCGAAATAGACAAAACAAGGATAAAACAACGTTTAAATCTTATGAGTTTCACTAAAATGAAATTTATAGCTTCATTATACCATACATAATTGCTGAAGGCGTCAAAATATTTTAGTTCTTAGAAGTGATAAGAACTAGGGTTTGAACAATAAACAACTTGTTTTATAGAGCAATTTCCGATATGATGAGTTTAAACTGAATATGTGAATGCTTAACAGCATTTAGAAATGATATGGTCGTCGATAAGACGATAATAGGGAAAGAGGTGAAGTGCCTCTGCAGCCCCCGCTACTGTAAGGGAAGACGAAAGCTTATAACCCACTGATGATTCGGGAAGGGAAGCGAGTAGAATGACACCCGAGCCAGGAGACCTGCCATTCATTTGTCAATATGACTTCGGTGGGAGGTTCATATATTAAAGTGACGAGTAGCCGATCCCATAGGGGTCGGCTTTTAATCTTTCAAGGAGGCAATATGAAAGGACTTATTTTTTTAGCCCACGGCAGTAAAGTAGAAGAAACCAATGAAACGCTTAAGCTCTATATTGAGGCGCTTGCCAGTCGTACGGAATATGACACCATTAAAGGGGCATACCTTCAGTTGATGGCCCCAGATCTACACAGTGCACTTGAGGAAATGGTGAGCGAAGGGGTCACTCAAGTAGATATTTTCCCTTTCTTCTTATTTAAAGGCAATCATATGCTTCAGGACATTCCAGCTGAAATTCAAATGGCAGAAGCAAACCATACAGGACTTCATATTCGATTTTTAGACTGCATCGGCTTTGACAATTTGCTTGTGGATCTGATTGTAGAAAGGTTGAATCCTTCATGAGTTATATCAAAGACCCTAAGGGCATCGAAACCAGAAGCTTTGAAATGATCACAGAAGAACTTGACGTTATGAAAGGGCAAGTTGTGTTTGAATCTAAGGTTCATGAAGCCATAGTCAAGCGTGCAATTCATACTTCAGCAGATTTTGAGTATTATGACAATTTAAAATTCACCCACGATGTAGTCGCAAGGTTGCAAAAGGGGATAAAAATGGGTTGTACTCTCTATACGGACACTCAAATGGTGGCAGCGGGTATCAATAAGCCCGCCCTTGAACGATTGGGGTGCCGAGTGATTTGTTATGTTTCTGACGAACGCGTGGTTAAAAGCGCAAAGACAAATGAAATGACCCGTTCAATGGCGGCTGTGGACCTTGCAATGGAAGAGACTGGCGACAAAATATTCGTCATCGGCAATGCACCGACGGCTCTTTACCGCATTATGGAGCAATACTCGGCCCATGAAGCACACATTTTTGGCGTAATTGGGGTACCTGTTGGCTTTGTAGGTGCAGCCGAATCTAAACACGCCCTTTATGAAAGTTCCATACCCGCCATCAGTGCACTGGGCAGAAAAGGCGGATCTAATGTGGCTGCAGCTATAATCAATGCCATTTTATACTCTTTAGAATAATGAGGGATAAGTCGTGGAAAGACAAACAGTTCAAGTACATGGCAAAAGATTAAAAACAGGATTCACTACCGGAACAGCCGCCACAGCTGCACTTTATGCTGCATGTGTGCTTTTAAAGGAAGGCAAAAGCTTGAGTGAAGTGAGTGTAAGTCTTCCACAAGGCAAAACAATTGACATTTCGATTCACACTCTAACCGGCCACTATGAGACGGCTACGGCAAGTGTCATCAAAGATGCAGGCGACGACTGTGACGTGACTCATCAGCTTGAAATTGGCGTGCGGCTGACTTTGGATCACCATACTGGGGTATTGAGCTTTAAAGGTGGGGAAGGTGTGGGGCGCGTCACAAAAAAAGGCTTGTCTGTTCAAGTGGGTGAACCCGCCATCAACCCTGTGCCAAGGGAGATGTTGACCCAGCATTTTCGCAAGGTATTTGGTGAAAACACTGGGGGCATCATCGAAGTTTTTGTGCCAAAAGGTGCGGAAGCAGCCCTGAAGACCCTCAATGGGAAGCTTGGGATTGAAGGTGGGATTTCCATAATTGGTACCACTGGAATTGTATCGCCTATGAGCGAAGAAGCATACAAACACGCTCTTGCACTAGAATTAAAGCAAGCGACTATAGAGGGTCGAAAGGCCTTCATCTTTGTATTTGGAAACTATGGATACGCCTATGCAAAGTCTTTGGGCATTCCCGAAAATCACATTTTAAAAACCAGCAATTTTATCGGATTTATGCTAGATGAGGCAACTACTCTGGGTGTGGAGCGCATAGTCCTCATCGGCAATATAGGCAAGCTCATCAAAGTATCAGGCGGCATTTTTCACACCCATTCTCACGTGGCGGATGGCAGATTCGAAATTTTATGCGCTTATTTGGCAGAATTACAGGCGCCGTATCCCCTTCTTTCCGCCTGTTTGCACCTAAACACCATTGAAGAGGCCGTGGAAATGCTCGAGGGGACTGGTTATGAAATCGTCTATGAAAAATTGGCACAAAGGGCGAAAGAACGTGCAGAACAGCATGTCCGAGGGACTTTAAAGGTGGAATGTGTTTTGTTTAGTGAAAAATCAACTTTGCTTGCATGTACTTTGCCCATTGATGAAATAAAGGGGTACATTTATGATTAGAGTTGTTGGAATAGGACCAGGGAACTTCGATCTGTTGACGGCGAGGGGACACCATGCCATTGAAAGTGCAGAAGTACTGTTTGGAAGTGAAAGGCAGCTTTTGGGGTTAATTAAGCCTCATCAAAGGGGCATCAATTATAAGGGCAATATGGCAGAGCTTGTGGACGGCATTCGGGCAAACGCACACTTGTCCATTGTTGTTTTAGCCAGTGGGGATCCTTTGCTGTACGGTGTAGGTTCAATGCTAAGGCGTACTTTTGAGACCGTTGAAATCATCAGCGGTATTAGCTCTCTTCACTATATATTCACGAAAATCGACCAGGATATGAATGATGTCTATTTGACCAGTGCGCATGGCAGAACGCCCAATTATAAGCAGTGGTTCGAAATGCAAAAAATCGCCACCGTCACTGACTCTGTCCATACACCCAGCGCAATTGCGGCTGAATATGTGAAAGCAGGGGTCGAAGCAACTTTTTATGTGGGATCACAGCTCAGCTATCCTGACGAAATCATCCTAAAAGGTAAAGCATCTGAAATACAAAATAGGACCTTTACAGGGTTCAGTGTGGTGGTGATCGTCAGTGAGAGATGATGCATTTTTAAGGGGCGAAGCGCCTATGACCAAAGAAGAAATACGCAGCATCGTCCTGAGCAAACTGGATTTGCGGAAGGCGAATGGCCTATTAGATATTGGGGCAGGGACAGGGTCTGTCTCCGTGGAAGCAAAGACGCTCTATCCTGATCTAATAGTGACAGCTATTGAGCAAAATCAAGGAGCCTGTAGCTTGATTGCCGCCAATACTGAGAAAATGGGCTGTGGTCCAATCCACATAATCCCAGATAGAGCACCGTCACAACTCCTGAAGGGGTCTTACGACCGCTTTTTTATAG
>JBBRGL010000165.1:0-6439 GCA_038240675.1 Peptostreptococcales bacterium | reverse complement strand
CACCATGTCAGAAAGTCTTTTGCGATTGCTCAAACCATTTTCTGAGTCATAAAGCAATTTTATATTCACATCTGGCGACAATAAATTGACTTTATAATAATGGATCTGAGACCACCCTTCAGAATCGAAAATAAGCTGTTTGAAATACTCTATGCCATTGCCTAAAACCTGCGACTCTGTCTCCTGGTTGTAGACTGCTGCGAAATTCACCGTTGAAACGGTCAAAGCAAAGACCAATCCCAAAAGTAATTTGATTCCAGAACCTTTCTTTTTGCCCCTTTGTGTTGTCGTCACTTGTTTCTTCCAAACCTTTTGAAACTGCATAAATAGTCACCCCTAATATTCTTTATAGCTATTTTCTCATACACTCCCAATACATAGTCGTGTTGTCCCATTTGAATCAGGCACAGTTACTATTATAACAGACTGAATTCTATAAGGGTTACAACAATGCGTCACTTGTCATAATTCCATATGACATTTTTGTGACAATTCCATTAACCCCGTCAAAGTTTGATGATATTGTCAAAGAAGCGAATCATAAAAATGTTTAAATGCCTTTTAATGTGTTATATATAAGAATATGAGGAGGTGCGTTCAATGGATCACAAAGTCTATAGCAAAGGCAACATTTTAGTCATAGAAATGAATACTACCGCTGAGGGATTTGCAAAAGATATCCTGGATCAAATTCGAGAACAACTTCATTTGATCAGAAGACCCTTTTGCTTAATTTTAGACTATCACGTCCTCGATGAGCTTGGCCTTGTTATTCCACAGTCTGAAATGGATCATTTAATCCAAATTATTGAATTATTAGACCGCACCGGGCGAACCCACGCCATTTGGATTCATCAAACCCCTTCTAAAAACGCAGAGATTTTCAAATACCTCATCCAAAAGTACAGCATCTCCTACACAAAAGCCCAAGAGGCAAAAAACATCTTTGAAGCTGAAAAAACTGCAAAAATAATCATGAAATAACATGCGCTCTATCCAATAATTCCACACATAAAAACGAAAAAGGCTTGATAGCCTTTTTCGTTTTTATGTTATTGAGTTTTTATTGTGCTGGTACACCTACATTGAAAAGATACTTCGCAAATTCCGAGTCGGAATCAATCACGATTTTAGCATTTGCTTTAAGTGCTTCTTTGTAGGTTAATAGTGTTTTGTAGAATTGATAGAATTCTGGATCTTTGTTATAGGCATTGGCATAGATCTCAAGGGCCTTTGCATCGCCTTCCCCTTTGACTTGTTCCGCTTTTGCATATGCTTCTGCCTTCAAAATAACCACCTGTTTATCAGCAAGCGCAGTCATGACTTTGTACTGTTCTTCACCTTCAGCACGGTACTTATTGGCAATTTTTTGACGCTCGGTGCGCATACGGTTGAAAATATTTTCATTGTTTTCTTTAGGAAATTCCGTTTTTGCAATACGCACATCGAAAACTTCCATTCCGAACTTACTGACATCAACATTCGTGTTGACTTTGATCGTTTGTAGCATTGCGTAAACATATTTTTTGTCCGAAATCAAGGTCGATCCATCTGTCAAACCAATTTTTTCATTGAGTTTAGAATAGATTATATCGTCGAGTTTCGTGTTGGCGCTTTGAATCGTTCTCATTTTAATTTTAAAGAGCACAGGATTGACAATGCGCCACTGGGCGTTATTATCAAGGACAATTTTCTTTTTGTCAGAAGTGGTAACTTCTCTTGAAATCGTGTTGTAAGTCAAAAGCTGTGAAGTATATTTCTCAACGCTGTCGAGGAAAGGCACTTTGAAAAACAGACCTTTGCCTTCTAAAATAGTCACGTTTTTAGTCTGTGCATTGTCCTGTATCTCTGCAACGAGTGGTGGTGTCTTAGAATGAACAACAACGGTGATGACTTCGCCAAAACGCGTGACGATAGCTTGTTCCATCTCATTGACCTGATAAGTTGCTGTAGTAAAAACCACAAAGACAAGGACAAAGAGAATAACAGGAATAGACAATTGTTTCAGCAACTTTTCAACATCAAATAATTGAGGGGGTTGGTGTTTTGGAATAGGATTTCCGTTAGCATCCACTTCTTGGATGGGTTTAGACCCGAAAGGATTAAACATAATTACTGCACTCCTTTCAATGTTTCTTGTAATGGTAAAAACTTGAGGGTATTGCCGTCCTCTTGAGTGACAAACACCTGAATACCTGGCAAAATAGAAGCCATTGTTTCAAGGTACATACGGACGCGTGTGACTTGTTTTGCATTTTTGTATTTGTCATAAACTTGATTAAAGTTTGCAACATCCCCTAGGGCTCTGTTGATGCGGTCTTGGTTATAACCCTCAGCTTGAGAGATGAGCTTTGAAGATTCACCCTTAGCATCTGGAATAACTTTGTTTTCATAAGACTGGGCTTCATTGATTTTGCTTTCTTTGTCGAGTTTAGCACGTGCGATGTCCTTAAAGGAGTCATCCACTTCAGTAGGTGGATAGACATCTTGAAGTTGAACCGCCGTGATTTGAACGCCTAAACCATACAGATTGCATATTTCTTGAAGATCCGTCAAAACTTCGTTTTGAATACTCAACTTGTTGTCAGTCAAAACATCGTCAAGAGAATTATTTGCGACGCTTCTTCTAATTGTTGAAGCGGATACAACGCGAAGTGTGCCATCTTGGTCTTGAACGTTGAAGAGAAATTCTTTACTGTCTGCAATTTTGTACTGGATGATGGCCTCGACGTTGACAAGATTTTCGTCCCCTGTCAGCATCAATGAATCTTGGCCAATGTCCTTATATTCTGCCGTTTGACCATCACCACCTTCAGCTGTGGTTGAAAAACCAAATTCCATCCGACGCACCTGAGCTACGTCAACAATATACCGGCCTTCTACCACTGGAATTTTCCAACGTAGACCTGCTTGGGTTTCAACTCTTGTGAACTGCCCAAAACGCGTAATAACTGCTTCTTCCCCGGAATTGATGGTGTAAAATCCATTGAATGCGACATACCCAACAACTGCAAGAATGATTAGAAGCCGAAGTCCTAATTTCATGCTTACCCCTCCTTTGTGATCAGGTTCTGTTCTATATACTCTGTAAAACTGGTATAAACTGAACAACCTGTACATATCATACCACACATACTATTGAATAATCATTTCAACTCATGATTTAATTGGATTTTAAGAATTTTTTAAGGAACACTAAACCCCTATAGCGCAACGATTACTCCATCAAAACAGACTTCAAAACCCGCTCTGCATTTAAATAGAAAAGTTTCTCAATAACAAGGTCATGATGTCCCTTTGCGCGCATTGCTTTTTCCAAATCGCCCATACGTCCAATGTGAGGAATTTCGACCTTGCAGTTTATGCCGTCAAAATCAGTCCCAATAGCGATTACATCCTCACCACCGATTTTAATATGATGCTCAATATGCGCAATCATGTCCTCTATGCGGGATATTCTGCTGGTACCAAGGAGCTCTGACCAAAAATTAAGCCCTATAGCGCCACCTGTGCTCGCAATGCCACGGATTAAGTCATCGTTCAAATTCCGCGAATGATTCAGGAGAGCCCTTGCATTGGAGTGTGATGCCACTATTGGCTTCTGGGAATGCTTAATGGCATCAAAGGTCCCTTTGTCCGACAAATGGGAGACATCGATGAGGATGCCCATGCGGTTCATCTCCTCAACCACTTCATAGCCAAAGGACTTAAGCCCTCTGTTCTCAGGGTCCAAATTTGTATGTCCTATTTCATTCTCAAAATTCCAAGTGAGTGTAATGGAGCGTACCCCTGCGTTATACAAATTCTCGAGTTTCAGGATTGAGCCTTCCATGCAGCCCCCTTCCTCAACGCTGAGAAGTGCCAGCCTTTTCTTCCCCATAAGCTGTGACCGGGATCTCAAGATTTCAAATTCCGGATATTCAGCCAAAAGAGTCTTGAAATAGTTCAGCATAGCAAGGGTGTGTTCATAAGGCTTAGGGACAGCAGGAAGCTCAAAAAACGAAGCAAAAAACTGCACATAACTGTCCGCTTCAATTAATTTCTGTAAATCCACATTAAGAGAATTGGCATAAAGCGACTTAGACTGAGCTTCAAACAATTTTAAATTTGTATCACAGTGCATATCAATCAACCGCATCTATAATCCTCATTTCATACTAGTTTGTAATGCAATTATATCATCTCATTTGGAATAATCCTATTTATGATTAGAGTGTCAAAAGTAAGTTTCTCGAATATTCACACCACATATAGTTCCAGTTAAACCATCCGGAACTATATGTGGTATGAATATGATCAACCAAAGGCTTTTGACACCCTAATCATTTATGATTAATATTCAGCGCCAAAAGCGCACCCACCACTGTCGAACAACCGTCCAACAACCGTCCCACAGGTGCGCAGCACCCTATATCACCATATTATTATAGATATCCTTATGCCCATGTTCAGCCCCCAGCTTCACAACCTGCACCAAATTGCGATTGATCAAACGGGCAGGTATACCGACTGCTGTGGAATTGGTAGAGGTGTCAGAGAGGACGACGGAATTGGCGCCAATTTTACTGCCACTTGCAATCCGTATGGGGCCAAGAACTTTTGCACCCGATCCAATGGTCACGTTGTCTTCAATAGTCGGATGACGCTTACCTATATCCTTGCCCGTACCGCCTAGAGTGACCCCTTGATAAAGGGTCACATTATTGCCTATTTCAGCCGTTTCGCCGATGACGACACCCATGCCGTGGTCGATAAAGAGGTTGTGTCCAATAGTTGCACCGGGGTGAATCTCAATGCCTGTAAAGAATCTGGACAACTGAGAGATGAAACGGGCCAGAAAAAACCTTTTGTGTTTAAAGAGAAAATGACTGATTTTGTAGGCCGTAATGGCTTGTACAGAGGGATAGAGTAACAGCACCTCCAAATAGCTCTTAGCCGCTGGATCTTTTTCTCTCACGTTATCAAGATGGGCTTTTATATGCTTAAACATAGTCGTGTCCTTTCTAAAATACATTCATACTCAGGTATTTTTCACCACCGTCAGGGGCAATCACCACAATTTTCTTGCCGACGCCCATTTCTTTTGCCAATCTCACAGCTGCTAAAATTGCGCCACCAGAAGAGATTCCCAGGAACAAACCTTCAACTTTTGCCAACTGCTTGGTGAATTCAAAAGCCTCGGCATCTGTAATAGCCGTCGTGGCATCTACCAGTGTACCGTCATAGTTTTTGGGAATAAATCCAGCACCAATGCCTTGAATCTTGTGGGGACCAGGAGCTCCACCTGAAAGCACAGGTGAATTTGAAGGTTCAACCCCTAATACATATACCAAAGGATTGTGTTCTTTGAGTCGTCTACTGACACCGGTAATGGTGCCGCCTGTGCCTACACCGGATACAAAAGCATCCACATCTGGAATGTCGTCAATAATTTCTTTGCCCGTTGTTTCATAGTGATAAGCGGGATTGTTGGGGTTTGAAAACTGCATAGGGAAAAAATAATGGGGGTTTTCCTTAGAAAGGCGCTCCGCTTCTTCTATGGCGCCGCGCATGCCCTTGTCGCCTGGAGTCAAAATCAGTTCAGCACCATAAGCCGCCAAAGTGTCCCGTCTCTCCTTGCTCATAGTTTCAGGCATGGTGATTTTGACAGCATAGCCCATCATATTGCCGATCATTGCCATGGCTATGCCAGTGTTACCACTTGTCGGTTCTACAATGATACTCCCAGGTTTTAGCAAGCCTTCTTTTTCTGCGGCAGTCAACATACCGAGAACCGCTCTATCTTTCACACTTCCGCCAATATTGAACTTCTCCAGTTTCACATAGACGTCTGCTGCATTTTCGCCTGCTAATTTTTCAAGCTTTACAAGTGGTGTGTTCCCTATAAGTTCTTTAATCGTCTTAATTGCCATTTTCTTGACCTCACTTTTTTTATTTTGGTCAATACCCAGTCTTTGCTTTTGAGTACAAAAAAAGCCCTACCTCTCTATAGAGGTAAAGCTTAGCTTTACGGTCCCACTCTAAAACACTTTGTCGGATACTGACATACCCTATCCCTATAACGTGGGAAAATCGTCACGGCCTACATACCCAAAGAGTATTCGGTGTGAAGCTCAAAAGGGCACTTCCCTAAAAATCATTATATGAGTCTCGCAGCATTGACTCACTCTCTGAGATAAGACTTAAAGGTACTTTCCTTCGTCATCGCATTTCCGACGAATTAACTCGGATTTAATAATTTAATACTAGCACAAGAAATACCCCCTGTCAATAGCGCTTTTGAAAGAACTGTTTAACAGTGTGGTCAATAAGCGATCATGTCCTCTTGCAACGCAAGGGATTATGTCTTCTGAATAGCAGATTGATTAGGGTGTCAAAAGTCCGTAGTTGATCTTGTTCATACTGCATATAGTTCCGGAATGTTCAACTGGAACTATAT
>JBBRGL010000164.1:0-6441 GCA_038240675.1 Peptostreptococcales bacterium | reverse complement strand
TGGCTATAGGGTCCAGAGTCTGAAAGGGCATGGGATAAATCACCACTGGCGATAATGACAGTGCGTTCACTCTTATTTTGGTAAAGTGACCTAATGAGTTTTCCAAAACGGTAAAGTTCTGAATAACTCAAGAGACCATATGTCAAATGGACGATTTTTGGAAGGTCCATCTGCTCAGCGATAAACTGAAGCGGCACAAGTGCTCCGTGATCTAACTGATAAGGGTACTTAAACCGTTTGGCGGCATAACTGTCATAGGCCACAACTGGAATACTGCTGTCGCTAGAAGCCTTGAGCAATTCCCCCACCCAACCTGACTCAATTCTACAACACATCTGGATTTTGGGGTGCCCAAAAGATTCTAAATTTCCGGAAACCGTATCTCCATGAAGAACGGCTATTCCATCGCTAAACAATGCGCCGTGTGGCGATATGAGAATAATGACCTGAGGATCCAGCGCTTTGACTTCCAGAGCCACCTTATTTAAAGCCTCGAGGGTGGCCTCACATCTTAAACGATCAGCGCCGCCAACTGCCTTTAAAAAAATCGGCGCATGGGGTAACAAATAAGCTTTCTGTAGCATATTGAATCCTCCTTGTTGAATAGCGTCAGTTTGAGATGCGCCGCTTTATTGACAGAGCGTGAAGCGCTCATTTAAAGTCCTGTACTGCCTTACACTGATTCCATTATACACCACATTAACCTAAAACAAAAACACCTCTATTATCGCCTATGAAAAAAGCCCGCAAAGCATAATGCTTTGCGGGCTTTGAAGTCTTAACGTTTTGAGAATTGCGGTGCTTTTCTTGCTTTTTTGAGACCGTATTTCTTTCTTTCCTTCATTCTTGAATCTCTCGTCAAGAATCCTTCTTTTTTAAGAAGTGGACGGAAAGTATCTTCAACTTTCAAAAGAGCTCGTGATAACCCGTGACGCACTGCGCCTGCTTGACCAGTAAAGCCACCACCGTGAACAGTGACGATAACATCGTATTTGCCTTCAGTGTTTGTCACTTGAAGAGGTCTTTTTACTTCGCGAATAAGTGTATCGTAGTTAAAGTAATTGTCTACCGCTCTACCGTTGATTGTAACTGTGCCTTGACCCGGTACAAGTCGCACGCGAGCGATTGATTTCTTTCTTCTTCCAGTGCCTTGATATTGAACTGTCGCCATTTAGTCCCTCCTCCTCACTATATTTCTAACGCTTCAGGCTGTTGAGCTTGATGCGTATGCTCACTACCTGTGAACACTTTGAGTTTTGTAATCATGTGACTTCCGAGTGGTCCTTTAGGAAGCATGCCTTTGATTGCAAGGCGTACAACTTCTTCAGGTTTAGTAGCCATCATTTCACGCGCTGTGCGTTCACGAAGTCCACCCATATAGCCTGTGTGCCATCTGTATTTCTTTTGATCTAATTTTTTGCCTGTAAAAGCAACTTTGTCAGCGTTGATTACGATTACGAAGTCACCACAGTCAACATGCGGTGTATATGTGGGTTTGTTTTTCCCTCTTAATACCGATGCTATTTCAGATGCCATCCGACCTAAGGTCTTTCCGTCCGCATCAACGACGTACCATTTTCTAACCACATCTTGTGGCTTCTGTACGAAAGAATTCATCGTTTCCCTCCTATCACTATTATTTCACCGTTTCATTATTTAAACCCGGGGCTTGAGGGTTTATAACCTTTTTAAACAGAACAAGTATATTCTATACCACATTGCCACGTGTGTCAACAATCTCTTCATCATAATCCACACTTTTTCTGAACCATAAGCGACAATGTCCTATTGTAACGCAAGGGATTCTGTCTTCTGAATAGCAGATTGATTAGGGTTTCAAAAGTCCGTAGTTGATCTTGTTCATACTGCATATAGTTCCGGAATGTTCAACTGGAACTATATGTAGTATGAATAATCGAGAAACTTACTTTTGACACTCAAATCAAGAGTTCAGTATCGACTTTCGGTTTTAAGCAATCAGCATCATACACTAAATGCAACATTCAAATCATGAGCTTAAAGTGACCTAAACTGGTCTCGACCCCAAAACAATCACTCCCATACAACCGTCCCACAACCGTCCCACGCGAAGCGCCGAACAACCCTTTCGATTCACACTGCTATGCTAAAGTTGCAGTGTTTCACGACATTTTCGAATACACATCACACAATCTCTTCATCATAATCCACACTTTTTAAATATAGGCCATGAGCGGGTGCCGTCGGTGGCAAGAGCGCTCTTGACCTATGCTCAAAGCTTTGGTCTATGCTCTCTGGAAGGCATTTTCTGCGTCCGATGTACAAGAGGACACCTACCATATTGCGCACCATATGATACAAGAATCCATTGCCTGTGACCCGCATTGTCACGTAATCTTCATGGGTGTGCCACGTCACTGAGTGAATAGTTCTGATTGTACTGGTAGCGGTGCTGCCAGTGGCTTGGTAGGCCTTGAAATCATGTGTACCAATAAATCTCACAGATGCGTCCTGCATCTTTTTCAAATCGCATCCCGCTCGCAGTCTTAGGGCATAAGGCTCGAGGAAGGGGCGACTGATTCCACTGAGATAAAACCGATAGTCATAAGTCTTTCGCTTGGCTGCTCGGCGTGCATCAAAAGACAAGGGGGCTGACTCAATTCTCAAAATGGCAATATCAGAGGCTAAAAGCGCATTGAGGCCGTTGTACAAAGCCAAAATCGTCAAGTCCGTAGAGAGACGCATATGAAACACCTGACCATTGGCATGAACCCCTGAATCCGTTCTGCCCGATGCGTGAATTTTCACTGGGGACTGCATCAAAGTACTCAGCGCTTTTTCGATATCCCCCTGAACGGTTCTCTGATTGATTTGTACCTGCCAGCCTTTGAAACGGCTGCCATCATATTCTGCCGTTACTTTAAAAGCTCTCATTTAGAGTCCTCTATATCCAAAGCATCACGGCCAAATAACCGATCATCAAAAGAAAAGCGAGATAATCGCGTTTGCCATAAAGAAGCTGCTTCATCCGCGTACGGTTTTCACCCCCGCGGTAACAACGTGCTTCCATGGCCATAGCCAGTTCGTCGGCACGTCTAAAGGCATTGATGAAAAGAGGCACTAAAATAGGGATAAGGCTCTGTGCTTTCTTCCTGAGACTCTTTGTTTCAAAATCAGCACCACGTGACATCTGCGCCTTCATGATTTTATCTGTCTCTTCCAAGAGAGTCGGGATAAACCGAAGGGCGATGGTCATCATCATTGCCAGCTCATGTGCAGGCAACCCAATTTTTTTAAATGGATTCAGCAGGTTTTCAATGCCATCGGTCAACTGAATCGGCGATGTAGTCAGCGTCATCATAGATGAACCAATGATAAGCATAATCAGCCGCGATGTCATAAAAGCTGCACTTTGAAGCCCTTCAATAGATATATTAATGCCCCAAAGCGAAAAGATATAATGTCCTTTTGTAAAAAGAACATTGATTGACACGGTAAAAAGGATCAAGAAAAAAATTGGTTTAAGGCCTTTGATGATAAACTTAAAGGGGACTTTTGAGAGAATGATAATCCCAGACAAAATCACTGCTGCCAATACATAAGCCGCAACTTGAGACGTCATGAATAGCGCCATGACAAAGACTATGGTCCCGACGATTTTTACACGTGGATCCAATCGATGAATCAACGATGATGCTGGATAATATTGTCCAATGGTTATATCTCTTAGCATTTTGTCACCTCCACTGAGGCGGCGATTTCTTTGGCCAATTCATCCATATCAAATTGACTTGTGCTTAAATCAAAACCTTTGTCATTGAGGGCATTGACGATTTTTGAAATCACAGGTAAATCCAGACCAATTTCATTCAGAGCCTTGGCGTCTTTAAAAACATGACTCGGAATGTCATAATGAAGGATTTTGCCCTTGTCCATGACGATGATTTTTTCAACCAATTGGGCAATGTCCTCCATAGAGTGAGACACTAAAATAACCGTAATCTTTTCAGTGCGGTGTATATCTTGAACCGCTTTAAAAATATCGTGTCTGCCTTTAGGATCAAGGCCTGCCGTTGGTTCATCCAAAATCAAAATGCGCGGTTTCATTGCCAGTATTCCCGCTATGGCTACCCGCCTTTTTTGCCCTCCCGAGAGTTCAAAAGGTGATTTTTCAGAAAGGCTACGGTCACGTAGACCGACAAGCTCCATAGAACTCCAAACCCGCTTTGCAATTTCTTCTTCGGGCAACCCCAGTTGTGTTGGACCGTAGGCTATATCTTTAAAAACGGTTTCTTCAAACAGTTGGTACTCTGGGTACTGAAACACCAGGCCTACCTTTTTCCGAACGTCAACCATCTTGGTCGCTTTGTCACTGAGGGTCTTGCCGAGGATCATTATACTGCCTGAAGAAGGTTTAAGGAGTCCGTTCAGCTGCTGAATCAAGGTTGACTTTCCAGAGCCAGTATGACCGATAAGGCCTACGAAAGCTTGGTCACTCACACTAAACGTGATTTGATCCAGTGCTTTGACCTCAAAGACACTCTGAGGATTGTAGGTATAATTCAAATCTTTCACTTCAACGACCGCATTCAAGCCAGAGTCTTCTTGTCGCTCTAAAGCCCTATTGACGCTGTGTTTCCTAGCCTTAAGTGGAAATTTGGCCACCTGTTCAATCAACGCATCAACCGTCACAATCTGATCACTGAGCCCAAGTCCGAGGCCACGGAGTTTATGCGCTAAATAGGCGCCGTGTGGTACATCTAAACGAAAAGACTGCATGCCAAGCACATCAGAAAAAACTTCTGTTGGTGTTCCTTTTTTGACAATTTCGCCTTCGTTCATGACGATAATTTCATCCGACAGCAGTGCTTCCTCCATAAAATGCGTAATCAAAAGAACAGTGATCCCTTGATTTTTATTTAAATCTATAATAGTGTTAATAACTTCCTTACGGCCTACTGGATCGAGCATCGCTGTCGGTTCATCAAAAATAATACAGTTCGGGAGCATAGCCAAGACCCCAGCAATGGCAACCCGTTGCTTTTGTCCTCCGCTGAGTTGATGGGGTTGACGCTTTGCGAAATCCTGCATGCCCACGGTCTTGAGCGCTGCCATGACCCGATCTCGAATTTCATGTGAGGGTACCCCTAAATTTTCTGGTCCAAAGGCCACATCCTCTTCAACGATTGTTGCAACAATTTGATTGTCAGGATTTTGAAAAACGATGCCTGCTTTTTCTCGAATATCCCAAAGATGTTCAACTTTTCGCGTATTCATCCCCGCAATGGTAATATCACCCTCTGAAGGCACATATATTGCATTTAAAAGTTTTGCAACTGTGGATTTTCCTGAGCCATTGTGTCCTAAAATACTGACAAATGAGCCTGTTTTCACGCTGAAGCTTATGTTTTTGAGGACATAAGGATTGTCCTCATGCCCTTCATATTTAAAACTGACATTATTTACATTAATCATAGCAACCTCTTTTCTAAAGCCAATGAAAAAACGCTATTCCATAGGAAAAGCGCTTAGTCCATTTTTGCAATTTAAAAAACAGGTTTTAAACTGCAAAAAGGGACTAAGTTCCCTTAATCCCTGCATTGTTTTACACTAGTTCAAATATAACAACTTCAACTGCATCTCCAATACGCGGACCCATTTTGAGGATACGTGTGTATCCGCCTTCTCTGTCCTTATACTTAGGAGCAATCTCTTCGAAAAGTGCCTTAACGACAGCTTCTTCAGTTATAATATTCATCACCTGACGTCTCGCGTGAAGGTCTCCTCTTTTTGCAAGAGTGATTGCCTTATCAACAAGCTTTCTCGCTTCTTTAGCACGCGTTTCCGTGGTTTGGATGCGACCATGCTTTACAAGACTTGTTGCCAAGTTTCTAAGCATAGCTTGGCGATGCGAGCTTACTCGACCCAACTTGCGGTAAATAGCCATGCGCTTTCCTCCTTTACTTATTCATCAGAAGGCTTAAGGCCTAGATCAAGTTCTGCCAATTTGAGTTTTACCTCATCAAGGGATTTCTTGCCTAAGTTTCGCACCTTCATCATATCATCTTCGTTTCTCTTAGTAAGTTCTTCAACCGTATTGATACCTGCACGTTTTAAACAGTTGTAAGATCTTACCGATAAATCCAACTCTTCAATGGTCATCTCAAGAACTTTTTCCTTCTTGTCCTCTTCTTTCTCAACCATGATTTCCACACTACTAATGCGGTCTGTCATATTGATAAAGAGGTTTAGGTGTTCATTCATGATTTTAGCACCGAGAGAAGCCGCTTCATCTGGCTTAATACTTCCGTCTGTCCAAATTTCGAGGATCAATTTGTCGTAATTTGTAATCTGCCCTACGCGTGTATTGGCAACTGTAAAATTGACTTTTCGCACAGGTGTATAAATGGAGTCTACTGGAATAATGCCGATAGGCAGACCTGCTTCTTTGTTCGCTTCTGC
>JBBRGL010000163.1:0-6539 GCA_038240675.1 Peptostreptococcales bacterium | reverse complement strand
GTTGGAGAGTGTGGAGCGTGTACTGTTCTTATTGATGGCAAATCTTTTGATTCTTGTATTTATCTTGCTATTTGGGCAGAAGGCAAAGTGATTACGACAACTGAGGGCTTGATGGATGCTGAAGGAAATATATCAGACATTCAGGAGGCATTTATTGAAGAAGGCGCTGTTCAATGTGGGTTTTGTACCTGTGGTTTTGTTATGGCAGCAGTACCTGTTCTCGAAGATGAAAAAGAGTATACGACCGAAGAAATCAGGAAAAAACTTTCCGGCAATATTTGCCGATGCACAGGATATGAGAATATATTAAGTGCTGTAGGGAAGGTTAAACAACATCGCTGTGACTGTAAAACACCAAAATAGTTGATCAGGGTGTCAAAAGGGTTAAAAATACTCTTTTGACATTCTAATCATATCTGCTATTCACTGTGTAAAAACAAAAAAAGAGGTGAAGTCATGAAAAAGATCAAGCATTTAAAATGCTCCAAATGCGCTGCAGTTGTCGGTGAAGAGGTGATGTATAACTGCCCACACTGTGGCACTGAAGGCACTCTTGATGTTATTTACGATATGGATATTGTTAAGAAGGAATTGACTAAGGAATACTTACAGGGAAATAAAGACACGAACGTATGGCGATACCTTCCAATACTCCCTTTGGAGGGCTTGACCGGAGCAGCGCCGCTGCAAATAGGCATGACACCTTTGTATAAGTCTAGCAGACTTGAGGAACTGCTCACTATAAAAAGTGTTTATGTAAAGGATGAAGGAAGAAATCCTACTGCATCATTTAAAGATAGAGCATCTGCTATTGGTGTTGCTAAAGCAATAGAGCTTAAAAAAAATATAATGTGTGCCGCCTCTACAGGAAATGCAGCATCTTCGCTATCGGGATTTGCAGCCTGTATGGGTATTGAAAACTATATTTTTGTACCTGAGGCAATTCCAGAAGGAAAACTAGCACAACTGCTTGTGTTTGGAAGCAAGGTGATACTTGTAGATGGGGACTATGACACCGCCTTCGATTTTTGCCTAGAGGCAGTAGACCATTTTGGATGGTATAATAGAAGCTGTGCAATTAATCCCTATCTAGTTGAGGGTAAAAAAACAGCTGCTTTTGAACTATGTGAGCAACTTGATTTCAAAGTTCCTGATAAGGTAATCATGTCTGTTGGGGATGGTTGCTCTATTGCAGGCGTATGGAAGGGCTTTAAGGAATTCTATGAACTTGGGTTAATTGATAAGCTTCCTGTAATGGTATCCGTTCAGGCTGAGGGATCAAATCCTGTGAATAGAGCATACAGAAATAACAAAAGGGAATTCGACTATGTGCCTCCAAAGACAAT
This sequence comes from Peptostreptococcales bacterium, assembly GCA_038240675.1. Classification (GTDB taxonomy): domain Bacteria; phylum Bacillota; class Clostridia; order Peptostreptococcales; family Acidaminobacteraceae; genus JBBRGL01. The sequence goes on along the minus strand of JBBRGL010000163.1, from coordinate 5,193 downwards.
AGCAGACAGTATTTCTGTGGGAATACCTCGAAATGGATATAAGGCGCTCAATGCTTTAAATGAAAGCAAGGGAATCGCAGTGGATGTAAGTGATGATGAAATACTCAAAGCGATGACAGTTCTTGCAAGACATACAGGCGTATTTGGTGAACCGGCGGGTGTAACAGCCTTTGCAGGACTTATGAAACTCGCCAATGAGGGCGCTATAGGCCCAGATGAATGTGTAGCATTTATTGTCTCAGGTAGCGGACTGAAGGACGTAAAATCAGCTCAAATGGCAGTTTCAAGACCACATAAGATTAAACCGGACCTAGAGGTACTGATTGACTATTTAGAAGGAAACAAATAAAATTTATGAAAAGGGTGTCAAAAGTAAGTTTCACTTATATTCATGCCACATAGAGCTCCAGTTGAACAATCAGAAACTCTATGTGGTATGAATAGGATCAACTAAGGGATTTTGACACCCTAATCATTTATATATTAAAAAGGAGGGTTTTAAGTGAAAAGTTTAGTAGATTTAACAATTAATGAAGAGCAACTTAAAAAAAACGTAGAAAGTGCTCAAGAAAGAAACGTTATTATACCAACTCTTGCACAAATGAAGGATCCAAGCAAGATTTCAGCAGAAATCAAAGAGCGGTTAGCACATACAGGATTATGGGACATTGATCCGGTTAATTTATTCAGGATCTCTTGGAAAAACCAACCTGTAAAAGAAGGCGGATTATACAATGATCTTCCCAATTATATAGAAATCCCTTCAGCAATATCGGGTGTTAAAGCAAGAATATTCGCTATGGTTGGAAAGTATTTTCCAACTGGATGTCATAAAGTTGGCGCAAGTTTTGCTTGTCTGGTTCCACGTCTTGTAACGGGTCAATTTGATCCTACTTTCCATGAAGCAGTTTGGCCATCAACAGGCAACTACTGCCGTGGCGGAGCATATAATTCAGCATTACTTGGATGCAAAGCTGTAGCCATATTACCTGAAAATATGAGTAAAGAGCGCTTTGAGTGGTTGTCAAAAGTGGCTGGAGAAGTTATTGCAACGCCTGGTTGTGAAAGTAATGTAAAGGAAATTTATGACAAAACATGGGAGCTGAGAAGAACCAGAGATAATGTTGTTATATTTAACCAATTTGGCGAACTCGGAAATCATTTATGGCATTACGAAGTCACTGGAAATGCGATGAACGATATTGTAAAAGCAGAAGCGGGTGAAAAGGGAAAACTTGCTGGTATATGCTTAACATCGGGTTCCGCAGGTACACTTGGATGCGGAGACTTCTTAAAAGATCAATATCCAAATGCTAAAATTGCTGTTGCTGAAGCGCTTCAATGTCCAACTTTACTGAACAATGGTTTTGGGGATCATAGAATTGAAGGTATTGGCGATAAACATATTCCTTGGATTCACAATGTAAAAAACACAGATATGGTTGTTGCTATTGATGACAATGATGCTTTGGCTATGTTTAGACTCTTCAATGAACCCGCTGGACAAGAGTACCTAAAACAGCAAGGTGTATCTGATGATTTGATCTCTAAACTTGCATATGTGGGTATATCTGGTGCAGCAAATATTCTCACCTGTATTAAATTCGCAAAATACTATGAGCTCACTGAAAATGATATGGTAATGACTGTCCTTACTGATTCCGCAGAAATGTATGGATCAAGAATGGAAGAGATGGACGAAGAAAGAGGCAGAAAGTATTCTGAATTAGATTCAACAATCGATCATCATAGAAGCGTTTTAGGTATTAGAACAGATAGTATGGAAGAATTAACGTACCAAAGTAAAAAGAGAATTCACAACCTCAAATACTACACTTGGATTGAACAGCAAGAGTATGATTTGGATGAATTAAATGCACAGTGGTACGATTATGACAACTATTGGGGCAAGTTGCACAAAATGGGGCCAGAATTGGATAAACTGATTGAACAGTTTAATGAAAGAACAGGACTTGTAAAGTCAGAGTAATGCCTTATCTTCAAGGTGTTGCATAGGTGCAACACCTTGAAGATAAACGAAACAAATCAGAAAAAAGTATGCTTGTACGGTATGTCATGAAAGCTATATGATGAGAGTGTCAAAAGTAAGTTTCTCGATTATTCAAACAGCATATAGTTCCAGTTGAACATTCCGGAACTATATGCAGTATGAATAAGATCAACTACGGGCTTTTGACACCCTAATCATATAAGAGTTGAAAAATACAAATGGGGGATTGTTATGACAAACAAGGTGGCAGATAGTGTTGGATTCTTAGAAAGGCAGTTCAAACTAACAGAAAACAAAACAACGGTAAAAACAGAGATTATGGCTGGACTTACAACATTTATGACAATGGCTTATATTTTAATTGTCAATCCAGGCATACTATCAGAAACAGGCATGGACTATGGAGCAGTTTTTACTGCAACTGCAATTGCATCTGCAATAGCATGTTTAGCTATGGCTTTTCTGGCAAATTACCCTTTTGCCCTGGCGCCGGGTATGGGACTTAATGCGTTTTTCGCTTATACCGTTGTCATTGGTATGGGACACTCGTGGCAATTTGCATTGACAGCGGTATTTATTGAAGGACTCATATTTATACTCTTGTCGATTTTTAAAGTGCGTGAAGCTATATTTAATTCGATCCCTCTGAATTTAAAGAAAGCAGTTTCTGTCGGTATAGGTTTATTTATCGCTTTGATTGGTTTTGTAAATTCAGGAATTGTCGTGGGAAAGGGCGGAACAATACTCAGTTTAGGAGATTTAACAACAGGTGCACCTTTGTTGGCGATAATGGGATTAATTATAATGGGATTTTTGCTTGCTAAAAAGGTAAAAGGCGCATTGTTTTTCGGTATTCTCATTACAACAATTATAGGTATACCAATGGGTGTAAGTTATTTGCCTACAAACGGACTATTTTCATTACCACCATCATTAGCGCCAGTTTTCTTTCAATTTGAATGGGCAAATATTTTTAGTTTTGATATGCTCATCGTTGTACTCACCTTCTTATTTGTAGATATATTTGATACAGTCGGTACTTTAATTGGTGTATCCTCAAAAGCTGGAATGCTTGATCAGGAAGGCAAATTACCAAGAGTTAAAGGTGCTTTGTTAGCAGATGCTATTGGAACTACAGCAGGTGCATGCTTAGGGACATCAACTGTTACTACATTTGTAGAATCAGCAGCGGGTGTATCGGAAGGTGGAAGAACGGGTTTAACAGCAGTTACGGTAGCGGGTATGTTCTTAGTCGCTTTGATATTCGCACCGATATTTGGGATGGTGCCAGCCGCTGCAACAGCTCCAGCTCTCATATTAGTAGGGTTATTCATGATGAGCCCGATTAAAGAAATTGATCTTGATGACTATACAGAAGCAATACCCGCATTCTTGACAATCGTAGTAATGCCATTTACTTACAGCATAGCTGAAGGTATTGTATTTGGTATGGTCTCATACGTCGTGTTAAAAGTAGCCGCTGGTAGACGAAAAGAAGTATCGCTCATTATGTTTATAATAGCAATACTCTTTATTTTGAAAACCATATTCGGGTAAACGCGGGCATTATCGCTCATGAACGCTGCACAACTTTGGTGAACGTAAAACTGAGCACACCTTAACCGATAATAGAACAAAAAAACGCTAAACGGCTATATTACAACCGTTTTAGCGTTTTTTTTTCTGAAAAAGCTACGCTTGGAAGTTGTATGAGTCCTATTATAGAAATGGTTAATAGAGCGTCAAAAGAGTACTTGAGTCAGATTAATGGTAGAATGAGTATGAAATGAAAAATAGCGAGGTGGTATAAATGAGAAAGCAACCTTTTACACTTTTGATTGTAATGGCACTTGTGTTTATGTTGGTTTTTGCTGGGTGTTCAAGTTCAAAAGGGAAATCAGCGGCTTCAAACGGTGTATCTAATGGGATATCTGCAGAGCAAGCACCCTCTGCACCTGCACCAGCTTCATCGACCCCAGTACTTGACGCTGCAAAAGACAGAAAGATTATTCAGCGCCTTTTTTATACCATGGAAACCAAGACGTTCATGGAAACGCAAAAGCATATTCTCGATACCATGACGAAGTTTGGTGGGTATGTTGAAGGGATGAGTCAAACGGGTAGTGGGGAGACTCAGGACGCTTACAGTGCAAGGCGTGTAGATATGATCCTTCGCGTGCCTTCGAAGTCTTTGGAGAACTTCGTATCAGAGTTTGTTGGCGATGCGGTAGTGATTGAGAATAGATTGGAAACGGAGGATGCCACGGAGCAATTTTTCGACACTGAAGCGCATCTCAAAACCTTACGCATTCAAGAAGAGAGGCTTCTTAAACTCTTGGAGCAATCGGTTAAACTAGAAGACATGATCGTGCTTGAATCAAGACTCAGTGAAGTGCGATACGAAATTGAAAACTTACAGGGCACCCTCAACAAATTGTCTCAATTGGTGAACTATTCAGTGGTGACAATACAGTTAGCAGAAGTGAAGGATGTTCTCAAAATTCAAGTCACTCAGAACTCTTATTTTAACCGTGCTCTAGAAACGTTTATGCGTTCAGTTCAAAATCTATTCGCGTTTGTTGAAGAGTTGTCGTTAGGGCTCATTGGTATTGCACCTCTTTTGATCATCCTCGCGCCCTTCGTTTTCTTTTATAGATGGATCATCAAAAGACATCCACAGTATAAAATTTTCAAAAAAACAGCACCTCAAAAAAAACCAACAGAAGAAGAACTAAAGAAATAAATTAACCGTGTTTTCAAAGATGCGAAAGGTTGGGAATGATGCATAAAGGCTATGTACACGTTTATACGGGAAATGGCAAAGGAAAAACGACGGCAGCTTTTGGACTTGCCGTGCGGGCGGCTTGTGCCGGCAAAAGAGTCTATATTGGTCAGTTTGTGAAAGATATGGCCTATAGTGAAACGGGGATCAGCCATTATTTGCCCCTCATCGTGATTGAACAACTGGGTAAAGGCTGTTTTATTGACAGAGAGCCCACTGCGGAAGATAGAAGTGCTGCAGAGGCAGCGCTTGAAAAGTGTGCGGAGATTTTGAAAAAGGGTTTTTATGATGTGGTTATTCTTGATGAAGTGTTTATAGCCCTACATTATGCTGCTTTTTCGTCAAATGATTTGATCAAGGTGCTTGAGCAACGCGCCGAACCTGTAGAAGTCATTATGAC
>JBBRGL010000162.1:0-6566 GCA_038240675.1 Peptostreptococcales bacterium | reverse complement strand
GCTGACAAGCGGAGGGGATTCTCCAGGTATGAATGCAGCAATCAGAGCTGTTGTACGCGTCGCCATATACAATGGCCTTAAAGTCTCGGGGATTCATAGAGGGTACCAAGGACTTATAGAAGGCGATATCGTTGAAATGGATGTGTCATCGGTGGGTGACATTATACATAGAGGCGGTACAAAACTGAGATCCGCCCGTAGTCTCGAGTTTATGACAGATGAAGGTTTTAAGCATGCGCTTGATGTTCTACGAATGTTCAAAATCGATGGATTGGTGGTCATTGGCGGAGATGGTTCGTTCAGAGGTGCCCAAAGGCTTTCTCATGCAGGCATCAATACAGTGGGCATACCAGGAACAATTGACAACGATCTGGCCTACACGGATTTAACCGTTGGGTTTGACACGGCGGTCAATACCGTTGTTTGGGCTATTGGAAATATCAGAGACACTTCAAGTTCGCACGGACGTGCAAACATTATCGAAGTCATGGGAAGAAGCTGTGGTGATATAGCCATTTATGCAGGTCTTGCTGGAGGTGCTGAGTCAGTCATTGTGCCTGAATTAGATGTGGATTTAGATGATATATGTCAAAAATTGATCAACGGTAAAAATAGAGGAAAACTGCATAACTTACTCCTCCTTGCAGAAGGTGTTGGCAAGCCGTATGAACTTGCAGCAGCCATAGAAAATCGAGTCCATATGGAAACACGCGTAACAATCATGGGACATTTGCAAAGAGGCGGGACGCCAACTGCCCAGGATAGAATTTTAGCAAGTCGAATGGGCAGTCATGCTGTCGATACACTTATTGAAGGACGCAGTTCCAGGGTTGTAGGCATAAAAGGCAATGAAATATTTGATATGGATATTGACGAAGCACTACTCATGAAGAAAAAAATCAATCAAGAGCTCTTTGATCTTACCAGCATCTTAGCAATATAAACAGCCTCAAAGTGAGGAAATTAGTGGAGGATAAAATGAAAAAGACAAAAATTGTATGTACTATTGGACCGGCAAGTGAAAGCAGACAAGTATTTAAAGAGTTGGTACTTGCAGGACTCAACGTGGCGAGACTCAATTTCTCCCACGGTGATCATCAAGAGCATTTAGCAAGAATTAACATGATCAAAAGTGTTCGTGAAGAAATCGGAGAACCCATTGCAATACTTCTCGATACAAAAGGTCCTGAAATCAGAACGGGTAAATTTGGCGTTGAGTCAGTGGAACTCATTGAAGGCAATCCATTCACGCTTACAACAGAAGATTTTCTTGGGACGGAGACAAAGTGCCAAGTCTCATACAAAGGTCTTCCTGATGATGTTGTTCCAGGCAACAGAATCTTGATTGACGATGGATTGGTTGAACTTGAAGTGGTGGAAGTTGTCGGACGAGATATTCAGTGTATCGTCAAAAATAATGGTGTTGTCAAAAACAATAAAAGTATTAACGTACCCGGTGTAAAAATCAATCTCCCTGCAATCACTCAAAAGGATATAGATGATATTGAGTTTGGTATACGCAATGGCATTGATTTTATTGCAGCTTCCTTTGTGCGAAAAGCAGATGATGTCATGGAAATCAGACGAATTTTAGAGCGCAATAATGCATATGACATTCATATTATCTCTAAGATTGAAAACCAAGAGGGCGTTGATAATATCGATGAGATTATCCGAGTATCTGATGGAATAATGGTTGCGAGGGGCGATTTGGGCGTTGAGATTCCGACAGAGCAAGTGCCACTTGCCCAAAAAATGATGATTCGCAAATGCAACGACGCTGGCAAGCCAGTCATTACAGCGACTCAGATGCTGGATTCAATGATCAGAAATCCAAGACCAACCCGCGCTGAATCCACAGACGTTGCCAATGCAATATTTGACGGAACGGATGCCATCATGTTGTCGGGCGAAACTGCTGCAGGCAAATACCCCCTTGAATCCGTCAAAACAATGGCGATCATCGCCACGACTGCAGAAGGAGCTCTTGACTTTGCTAAGCTTTTGAGAGATAAGAGAGACAAAAAAGTTGTCGATGTAACGTATGCCGTTTCACATGCAAGTGTCACCACAGCTCATGATCTAGAAGCTGCCGCAATTATTACAGCGACAGCAACTGGCTTTACAGCACGAAAAATATCAGAGTATCGTCCTAAGGCACCGATTATTGCTGCCACAACAAACGAAAAGACAAGACGAAAACTCAGTTTAGTATGGGGCGTCAAGGCTATAATGATCGATGAAGCTGAAACAACTGAGGAAATCTTCAAAATGACTCTGGACAAATGCAAAGATTTGGGATTCATCAATGAAGGCGATTTGGTCGTTATCACTGCTGGTGTACCTGTAGGCGTATCGGGTGCCACGAATTTAATGCGCGTTCACTTAGTGGGAGAGATTCTGCTCAAAGGACTTGGAATAGGCAAAAAAGTTGTTACAGCTACAGTATGTGTTGCGACGAGTCAAGAGGAAGCCAATGAGCACTTGGAAGCTGGTCAAATTTTGGTCACCAATACAACAGATAAGGACATGATGGGAGCTATTATGAAGGCTTCTGCACTCATTGTTGAAGAAGGCGGCTACACAAGCCACGCGGCCATCGTTGGACTTTCCCTCGGTATACCCGTTGTCGTTGGCGCAGCAGATGCGACAAAAATATTGAAGTCAGGTCAGTTGATAACCTTAGATTCCGATAAAGGAATCATCTATTCTGGACGTACGAGAGTCCTTTAATTTAAAAATTAAAAATCCCATCGACAACAAACGTCGATGGGATTTTTGGTATCTGGCATCTGGTATCTGGAAACTGTGGCAGTGTGTTGCTTCGCAATATTTGGTTTGTAAAATTAGGTTGCAGAGCAACCTACCATCAACAGATCCCAGATCCCATCAACAGATCCCAGATCCCAGTTATCTTGTGGACGGCAGTTCATCCTCTTGTAACCTCTGCCAATAAAAAGTATGATAATAATAGGAACAACCATTTACAATTCAATCACTGCTCATGAAGTGAGAATCGAGGCAAATTATGAAGTGTCAGACGTGTGGAATAAATGAAGCTAAAGTGACTATTAGCGCTTTAGTGGACGGACATTTAGTACAAGAAATCCTTTGCGGTGACTGTGCGAAAGTCCGCGATAAAACAGAGCTTACGACACTTTTCTCAGAAGAGGGACTACTGAATCACCTAATGGATGTCATGGACGACTCAGCCCTGAAAATTAAGCATGTCATGTCACTGAGATGCCCGAATTGCGGATTGACATATGCTGGGTATAAGAAAATCAGGAAGATAGGGTGCGCAGTGTGCTATACCACATTCGAAGATAAGTTAAGGGAATGGATCAAGCGGTTTCATGGCAGCGATGTGCATATAGGCATCAGGCCAAATCAAATACAAGATACTGAGAAGTTGACACACAAATCCCTTCGAAACGCGTTGAAAACAGCTGTTGAAAAAGAAGACTATGAAGCTGCTGTTATTCTGAGGGACCTTATAAAAGCTTCAAAGGACGTGACTGATGGAGAATAGAGTCCTTCAAACCCGTGTGCGGTTTGCGCGTAATATCAGTGCTTTTCCCTTTCCGCCGGCTATGACCAGTGCTTTGAGTCAGCAGGTACTGGAGGAGGTATTTCTATGGTCTAAATGTGCCTTTAAAGCAGTTGATTACCAGTGCATTCGTTTGAACGATCTTGCCGTAGAGGAGCGGTTACGCCTTTTTCACCGCCATTTAATCAGTTCAGATTTTCTGGAGAACACCCTTGAACGTGGGTTGATTTTATCGGCTGATGAAGAACTTAGTATTATGGTCAATGAAGAAGACCATTTGAGAATACAGGTTTTGAAGCAGGGATATGACCTTTGGAAAGCTTTTGCGGAAGCACTTGAAGTGCATAGGGACCTTGAAAATCAATTTGAGTTTGCTTTTGATCATCGACTTGGGTACTTGACCTCTTGTACCACAAATGTGGGTACGGGAATGCGTGCTTCGGTGCAACTTCATTTGCCTGGGCTGACTTTGTCGAATGATACGGAACGCATAGTGCAAAGCTTTACAAACTTGGGTATTGAATTTAGGGGTACTTATGGTGAACGTTCGGAAGTTTTTGGTGACGTTTATCAAGTTTCGAATAAAAGGACTTTGGGTGTTTCCGAGGACCAGATTATTCGGGAGTTAGAACAGGTCATCACCATGCTCCTCAAGGCAGAGGATTTGGCGCGGCAGCAATATATATTGGGAAATTTACAGATGGAAGACCGGATGTACCGCGCTATTGGACTGATTCGATATGCCAAACGCCTCGGATACAAAGAATCCTTCGATTTGCTTTCGCTGCTCAGACTGGGTTCGGAAATGATGCTCAGTGACTTCCCGTCACTCCTTGTCATTGACTTGGCTCTGGATGCTATTAAAGCACAAAGCGTACTCCTCCAAATTCAGAGTGAAGATAAGCTTGCCACAGACCGGGCGAGTAGTGTTAGAGCAATACTCTTTTAAGAATTGGATTCACAGAAATAACTTTTGTTGGAGGGTGTATGTTTAACCGTTTTTCTGTAAAAGCTATGCAAGTTATTCAATCAGCCATTCAAGAATCGAAAAATATGGGACATGGGTATATCGGAACTGAGCACTTGCTCTTAGGTATTATGATAGAGGGCTCGAGTCGTGCATTTCAATTGGCAACTCAATATGCCATGAACTATGCGTCCATAAAAAAACGTGTCGTTGACATCATCGGTTCTGATGAATCCAATAGCGTCACTGAAGGGTATACGCCCATGGCAAAAAAATGCTTTGAAGTGGCTTTTGCCGAGGCTAGGCGGTTTAAAAATCCTGTCGTTGAGCCGGAGCATATTCTTATTGCCCTTTTAAAAGAAAAGAGCACCCTGGCTTATAAACTCATGGAGGACATGGATGTTGATGGTGGAACTTTGCTTGAGCAGTTGATTGTGGGGATTTTGCCACAAATCCGGTTTGTTCAAATTGAGACCAACAAAGATCAAGGCAAAGAGACTCATGGCAGTGAAGTGGTCAAGGAGCAAAAAAGCTATTTGGAACGGTTTGGACTGGATTTGACGGCCCTTGCACGGCGTGGCACCCTGGACCCGATTATTGGCAGAGAGGCTGAAATGAAGAGACTTGTGCAAATTTTGTCCAGGCGGACTAAAAACAATCCTTGTCTCATCGGTGAATCCGGAGTAGGCAAATCTGCCATTATTGAAGGCTTGGCTCAAAAAATGGTCAATGGAGACATTCCCAATGTGCTCAAGCAAAAGACCATTATTTCCATCGATATGGGGCTATTAGTGGCCGGTGCAAAATACAGAGGTGAATTTGAAGAGCGCATGACGCGCCTTTTAGAGGAAGTCAAGGCCCTTGGAGATGCCATTTTATTTATTGATGAACTCCATACCATAGTTGGTGCAGGCGGTGCAGAAGGTGCTCTGTCCGCAGCGAATCTTTTGAAGCCTATTTTGTCAAAGGGAGACATACAGATTATCGGGACGACCACTCTAGAAGATTATAAAAAATTCATCGAAAAGGATTCTGCCCTTGAACGTCGATTTCAGCCCTTGTTGATTGAAGAACCTACAGTCGAACAGACTCTGACAATTCTTAGAGGTATCAAAAACATTTACGAAAAACACCATGAAGTGGTGTTGAGGGATGAAGCGCTTCAGGCGGCAGTGACCCTGTCTAAACGGTATATTGCCGACAGACGACTGCCTGACAAGGCCATCGACCTAATTGATGAAACTGCGGCCAAAGAGCGTCTGCGCGCATTTACAACGCCGGAAATTATCCCCGAGATCGAAAAAGAACTGGCGCTGTTGAAAGATCAGAAAAGGAGTGCCATCGACCTTCAGGACTTTGAATTGGCGACACTGCTGAGAGATCAAGAAAAAAAGAAAAAAGCGGCCTTGAAAAAGCACATAGAAAAGTGGCAGAAAAAAACTGCTTCAGGAATTTTTGTGGAAAAAGAACATGTCATGGCGACAATTTCGGAGTGGACGAAAATTCCACTGCATCAAATAACGGATTTAGAATCAGAGAAACTGCTGCATTTAGAAGCGCTGCTTTCTAAGGGAGTCGTTGGGCAAGATGCAGCGATCCAAAGTCTCTCAAGGGCTTTGAGAAGGGCGAGAGTCGGCCTTAAAAATCCCAATAGACCCATTGGTTCGTTTATTTTTTTAGGCCCAACGGGTGTCGGGAAGACAGAACTGTCAAAAAAATTAGCACAAGCGTTGTTTACAAGTGATTCAGACATGATTCGTATCGATATGTCGGAGTTTATGGAAAAACATTCTGGGTCAAAACTCATAGGCTCACCGCCTGGTTATGTGGGTTATGATGACGGTGGTCAACTCACAGACCGTATTCGACGAAAGCCATATTCCCTTATTCTATTGGCATGGCCGACTCTGCAGAGAGCATCACGCAATCCGTGCCATCAAGTATGGCATTGGCCACGTCGGTCGCCTCTGCGCGGGTCGGCAGGCGGCTCGTTGTCATGGATTCCAGCATTTGTGTGGCGGTAATGACCGGTGTGCCGATGGCGTTGGC
>JBBRGL010000161.1:0-6569 GCA_038240675.1 Peptostreptococcales bacterium | reverse complement strand
AGCTATGGCCGGAGCGCCGGTTAGTAATATGATCAGCGCGTATGGCGGAATTCGCTGGGAATCGGGTCTTTCACGAATGTTTCAATACGAACATGACCAGAGCCCTTTCCATGTAAAGGGTCAAGTACTCAGAATAAGTGATGAATTTGTCTTGCAACTAGACTATAGCGGAAATTTGAGCTTTGTCTGTGAACGTTGCTTGGAATCACTTGAGTATGCAGCATCTGGCAAAGTATACAAAGCTTTATCGACACAAGAAGATGAAGAGGATGTGGTGTTTTACTCAGATCAGAAGCTCAATCTCATAGAGGTTGTTGCAGAAGATATTCTGATGAACTTACCAATTCAGATTATATGCGGACAGAAGTGTAAAGGTTTGTGCAGAACATGTGGCATCAACCGTAACACGGCAACCTGTACCTGTGATACTGAAGTAATCGATCCAAGATTAGAAGGCCTCAAAAACTTTTTTAATAATAATGAGGAGGTGTAAACATGGCAGTTCCAAAACGGAAAATATCTAAAGCAAGAAGAGATAGCAGAAGATCAGCTAACATTAAGATGGTCGCTCCTAATATCATCGAATGCCCAAAATGCCACGAGCCAAACGTATCTCATAGAGTATGTGCAGCCTGTGGATTCTACAAGGGTAAAGAAATCATCGTTATCGAATAGTCTTAAAGAGCTTTCTTTTCAGAAAGCTCTTTTTTTCATTCTGAATTTCGCTTATTAGTCACAGAAAAAACAAAAGGGATGCTATTTTCACTGTGATGTGTATTCGAAAATGTCCTAAAATACCACAGCATTCGTATGGCAGAGTGAATCGAAAGGGTTGTTCGGCGCTTCGCGTGGGACGGTTGTGGGACGGTTGTATGGGAGAGATTGTTTTGGGGTCGAGACCCGTTTAGGTCACTTTATGCTCATGATTTGAGTGTTGCATTTAATGTATGATGCTGATTGCTTAAAACCGAAAGTCGACTATGTAATCTGCACAGACTTATTCAATCTCACTTTCAATACGTGTTTTAAGTTGATAAAACTGACTAGAAACGCTATTTTATATACTTGGGAAGCTCTTTCAAAATTCTTTGCAGATGTCCTTAAAGTCTTGATATTTCTATATTTAAATCTGTTTTATCTGCAATAATGATTAGGGTGTCAAAAGTCCGTAGTTGATCTTATTCATACTACATATAGTTCCAGAATGTTCAACTGGAACTATATGTAGTATGAATATTTGAGAAACTTACTTTTGACACTCTAGTCAATAATTATAGTAGATAAAACAAGACTGGAAGTGATAAATTTGAGCATCAATCCGATGCAGGATTACGTCAAAGCGCTCTTAGATAGAATTGATGTTCTTATGGCGATAGTCGCCGAACAGGCATCTGTTATTGCCGTCCAAGCCGCCACTATTGATAAACTAAATGAAAAGGTTAAAACGCTTGAAGAACGTGTCAATAAAAATAGCAAGATCAGTTCCAAACCGCCTTCAAGCGACGGGCTTGAAAAAACCGATCCAAAGAGTTTAAGAAAGTCTTCAGGCAAAAAACCTGGTGCTCAAGTTGGTCATCATGGCAGTGGTTTAAAGTTTGTAAAAGCACCTGATGAGACCAAAAACCACAACCCGAAACAATAGGATGGCTGCCAATTCTCTGGACAATGCCTGGTTTGCAATGTATACCAAAATAGGTACGAAGTAGATATTCAAGTTCAAACCAAAGTGATTGCGAATAGAGTTGTATATATAGTCTGGAGAAAACAAAAGTGTATTACCTAAATTCCACGTCAACTTTAAAATTCTTTGTTCTTTAGCAGTTTATGAAGAATTCAAGCAGCATTTTCTATATTTTAACATTTTGACACCCCCCTTTTCAACAACAATATTTGTGTACACTTGGGGGTCAGGCTTGCTATTGCGCTGTTAAGAGCTATACGCTCTGGTCTAGGATGGCTAATGGCATAGCCTTAACCTGGGTCATACTCCGATACCAGAAATGGACTTCGGTTTCATCACCAAGAATCCTCCTGATTCATCTGTGGGGAGTGTCAAAATGCAATAATAAGCCTGTGGAACCTCGATAGGTCGGTATGATGATACTAAACTCCCCAAGCCCTTATGTTTGCTTGAGCGGCAAGAGGGTATATATAATGAGCACGATGCGCTTAGCGCATTGATGAGGAGGGTTCATATGTCAGATATAGATTTGTCAAGATTTGAAAAAATCGTAAACGTTCGTACCATTATGAGAGCGGATTTTGAAGCCATTATCAGTCTTCAGAAGTTATGTTTTCCCAACATGGAGCCATGGTCTATTGAACAGCTCGAAAGTCATATTGATGTTTTTCCAGAGGGACAAATTTGTGTTGAGGCTGAAGGTGTTCTTATAGGCTCAAGTTCGAGTTTAATTATCAATTTTGATGAGTATAACGATCAGCATTCCTGGGATGAAATAACGGACAATGGGTATATAACGAATCACAATCCTGAGGGACATAATCTTTACGGCATAGAAGTGATGGTCCATCCGGACTATAGAAATATGAAAATCGGGAAAAGACTTTACAAAGCCCGTCAAGAACTTGCGGATGCTTTAAACCTAAAAAGCATTGTTATTGGTGGTCGCATCCCTGGGTATGTGCGGTATTCGGATAAAATGACCGCTCGACAATATGTTCAAGAAGTCATGTCTCTAAATCTATATGATCCGATTTTAACTTTCCAATTGAGCAGTGGTTTTGTTTTGAAGCGTATTATCAAGAAATATATGCCGGATGATAAGGCGTCACTCCAATATGCCACGCTTATGGAGTGGAACAATATTGAGTACCAATCAGCAAATACCCATCATTTTAAAACCGCCTTTCCTGTGCGGATTTGTGTCATCCAATATATGATGAAGAAAATCAATTCATTTGAAGAATTCGCGCATCAATGCGAGTATTATGTCGATATTGCTTCAAACTATAAATCCGATTTTGTGGTTTTCCCTGAAATATTCACCACACAACTTTTGTCGTTTATGGATCAAGACACACCCAGTCAATCGGTGCGGAAATTGACAACCTTCACCGAACGCTACATTGAAATTTTCACACATTTTGCTGTCAGATATAATGTAAACATCATTGGAGGATCTCACTTTGTTGAAGAAGGTGGCAGAATTTATAACATAGCATACCTTTTTAGACGCGATGGGACTATCGAAAAGCAGTATAAACTTCACATCACACCTAATGAACAGCAGTGGTGGGGCATTTCAACGGGTGATCAGATCAATGTATTTGAGACAGACTGTGGGAAAATTGCGATTCTCATTTGCTACGATATTGAGTTTCCGGAACTTGCGCGTATTGTCACTGAAAAAGGCGCTAATATTATTTTTACGCCCTTTTGTACAGATGAACGACAAGGGTATATGCGTGTGCGTTATTGTGCTCAGGCAAGAGCTGTTGAAAACCAAGTTTATACAGTTATAGCTGGCACTGTGGGGAACTTGACACATGTTGAAAACATGGATATTCAGTACGCCCAATCGGCGATTTTCACCCCTTCAGATTTTTCCTTTCCACGAGATGGCATCATGGCAGAGTGTACGCCTAATCTTGAAATGGTGATTGTTGGCGATGTCGATCTCGAATTGCTCAAGCGTTCAAGAAAATCTGGAACAGTAACATTGCTCAATAACAGAAGGTTGGATTTATATGAGTTAAGAGAGCGCAAGAGATAGGTGTAATGGAAAAGCGTTACAAAGCCGCTTGGAATCATAGGAATTGTATTCTGAAAGATCTGTAATTATGAGCTTTATACCAAGGGGTCAAGCTTGTTATTGTACTTTATAGTGCAATAACAGGCCTGTGACCCCTTGGCTGCTAGCTATTGGATAAATTTACAATTCAGAACCTCCAAGAGAAAAGTAACGGTCCTCAATGCTTTTCAATGTGTGTTTTCTTCATTTATGGTACACTAAAGTAGAAAGATATAGACAGTTCAGGCTTGATGGAAATGGAGAATCAGTATGGCGCACTTGACAGGCAGAACGGGATACAAAGACTTGATCGGACGCTATAATAGGTTTCCTCAAGGAGCACCTGAAACGGAATCTTTATATAATATTTTGAGGGTGATGTTCACCCCTGAAGAGGCATCTTTGGTTTCATTACTGCCTATAAAACCTTTCAGTGCAAAGGATGCGGCAAAAATATGGAAAATAACCGAAGAAGAAGCATTCGCTATTTTAAATGGGTTAGCCGAAAAAGCATTGCTTTTGGATATGAACGACTCAAAGGAACAGAAATATGTGATGCCGCCACCAATGATTGGCTTTTTTGAGTTTGCCCTTATGCGCACAGGGGGACACTATGATCAGAAGCTTCTCAGCGAACTTTTTCACCAGTATTTAGAGAATGAAGACGATTTTATGCGTAAGCTTATGTCCTTAAAAACGCCTATCGGACGTATTTTGGTCAACGAAAAATCAGTTAAAACAACCGATGAAGTGTATGTCCTCGACTATGAAAGAGCGACTAAAATAATCGAGAATGCAGAGAGCGTAGGTGTCAGTTTGTGCTACTGCCGCCATAAGGCCGAGCATTTGGGGACAAATTGTGATGCGCCTCAAGAGGTGTGCCTATCCATTAATAATCTCTCTCATTCTTTATCGAAACATGGCTACGCCAAAAAAATCTCCAAGGAGAGGGCTCTTGAAATTCTTGAAGAGTCTTACAACCATAACTTGATCCAATTTGCTGAGAACGTCAAAGACGATGTAGGCTTTATTTGCAATTGCTGTTCGTGCTGCTGTGTGGCGCTCAAAGGCGCTAAGAGAATGGGTGTACCTCAAGCCATTAGCTCGTCAAACTTTATTGCCACGATGAACAGTCACTGTGTCAGCTGTAAAAAGTGCGTCTCGGTGTGTCCGGTGGGGTGTTTTAAAGTGGATGACATGGGCAAAGTGACACTGGAAGATGACCTTTGTTTAGGGTGTGGCGTATGTGCAAGGGTGTGTAAACTTGGTGCCTTAGAAATGGTTCAAAGAGAAAAACGAATTTTCACCCCCGTCAATACGGTTCACAAACTGGTGCTTGAAGCCATTGAAACGGATACCTTGCACCATTTGATTTTCGACAATCAAGCCATGACTAGCCATCGGTTTATGGCGGCTTTTACAGGGGCGTTTTTAAAGCTCCCTCCTGTGAAGCAACTCCTTGTCAGCGAAAAGTTTCAGTCAAAGTATTTGATGAAAATTATTGAATCGGTGAAAATTTAGTCTATAGGGATCAGTGGCTTTCAATCAAATAGTTTGTGAGGCAGTATCAAAAATGAAAATTTTGGTACTGCCTTTTTTTATAAAGAATTTAATGATTAGAGTGTCAAAAGTAAGTTTATCGAATATTCATACCACATGTAGTTCCATTTGAACCATCCAGATCTATATGTGGTATGAATATGATCAACTAAAGGCTTTTGACACCCTAATCATTTAATAAAATTTTAATAGTCAAATCGAATAAACGGTGGTATCATAATTGTAATGATTACAGTTGTATATGCAACAGTTTCTTTTGCAACTATATGATGCGAAAGGGGAATAAGATGATTACAAAGAAAATTGCCGCCATTGCACGACATGGATACGTATTTGCACATAAAAATATTGAAGACATTGCCATCAGCGGGACGGAACATGCCGTGATCGTTCATTTATATAGGCAGGACACGTGCAATCAAGAATCTATTGCGGAGGCTTTGGTCTTTGATAAAGGGACGCTTTCAAAAGCGTTAAGCAAGCTTGAGGACAAGGGATATATCCTTAGAATGGTGAATGAAAACAACCGTCGGGAGAAAATTGTGTCTTTGACAGGCTTTGGAAAGGATCAAATCCAAAAGATACTCTCTGTAGGAGAAACATGGAGAAACAAACTTTTATACGGATTTAGTGAAGCGGAACTTGAAACATTTGAAAAACTCTTGGATAAAGCCCTTATCAATACAGTGGATATGATTACTAAGGAAAGTGAGGATCAAACTTGTGAATGAAAAACGGATTAAACTTTTAAGCGAGGCACCTGTTTCAAAAGCCATTTTTGCCATGTCAATCCCTGTCGTTCTCGGGATGATGGTCAACGTTTTATACAATTTAGTGGATATATTTTTTGTAGGGAGACTAAATGATTACAATCAATTGGCTGCCGTCAATATTGCCATGCCGGTGTTCATGATTATGATGGCCCTTGCAGCATTTGTGGGAACAGGTGCATCGTCGTACATTTCGAGGAGCATTGGGGAGAAAAATGAAGTTCAGGCCAATAAGACCCTGAGCATAGGGTTTGGTCTCAGTATCATGATTGCAGCACTTCTTACGGTCATTGGCATTGTATTTTTGCCAACTCTTGTCAAGGTACTTGGGGCTAGCGCTGACACCTCCAAATTTGCGACAACTTATATCTTTATTCTTCTGTTGGGCAGTATTCCGATTATGGTCAATTACGCCGCTGGACAAATGCTCCGTGCAGAAGGGGATCCAATGGCATCCATGATGGGCATGCTCATCGGTACTGTGGCA
>JBBRGL010000160.1:0-6589 GCA_038240675.1 Peptostreptococcales bacterium | reverse complement strand
TAGTTACCCAGAATACTGCACATATAGAATTAGTTATTTTCCAAATCAGTACTCAAACTCAGACGATTCCGGGTTCATTATTTTTAATGAAAGAATACCAACTACGGGATCATTTCAAAACCAAAAAACATCGCAGTTGTGCCCACAAAAGATTATGTAAACAAAAAAGAACTGCCCTCGTATTTAATCTACAAAGGGCAGGACGTATTTGAGAAGATTCATGAACTTCTTGACTCTAAAATGAAGTGGATTGATTTATCAAAGGTTATACTCAAAGCCAATCAAACAACACCTCAATATTTTAAAACGGACCACCACTGGAACCAAAATGGCTTTTTTTTGGCCTATCAAGAGATTGCAAGGCAAATGTATGATGATGGATTGATTTCTGAAACACCTCATACCTATGACGCTTACACATGGAAAACATTTAAGAACTGTTTCCTCGGTTCAGAAGGTCGGGCTGTAACCTTAAGCGTAGCTGGTAAAATGGAGGATATCACAACTTACACACCTCTTTTTGAGTCAGATCTTACCTTGAGCACCTCAACAGGTAAAACAATTCCCATGATCGATGAAAGTCTAATCACAACAGAAGTTTATAACAATGATTATGCGGCGTTTTTGAGTGGTACGGACTGCTATGCAAAAATCATCCATCGCAATACAAAAGAAACCTCTAAAATCATCGTCGTCGGTATTTCCTATACACCGCCTGTGGTGGGGCTTCTGGCAGATCACTTTAAAGAACTGATCTATGTCGATTTGCGTAAATACAAGAAAATGTCTTTAAATGAACTCATTGATCGCGAAAAACCCGATGCAGTGCTGATGCTCTATTACAGCGGTATGTTTTTTGAAGAGATGTATACCTTTGATCAAGTCATAGGGGGGGAAGAGATTCATTAACACCTTTGGCCTTTTAAGTGTTTGACGTCGCGTAATCTGGCAATTGATAGAGAATTTTTTTGATAACAAGATTGAGCTGTTTTGAGAGGTCCACGGCCAATTGGGTCTGCCAAGTATTGTTATGATACAGGATTTGAACCACAGGTCTTAGGGGCAGATTGCGGTTGAAGGAAGAGATTTCGCCAATGCTGTGAGGCTTATCCGAGGTGAGTGCATCGTAAGTCTCTATCTCTTCTGTTTTTTCACTTATAAATACGGAGAGAATGCCGTGTCGTTAAAAGTTTTATAAAAATAAGGAGTAACGCTATGAACCCCATTAACGAATCACAACTCAACACCCTTTATGATATGCTTAAAACAGAGAAAAAGTCAGGCACACTTTCCCAAAAAAAATATGATTTATGGCTTGTTTTTGGATTTGCAATTGACCTAGTAGAGGGGGATTTGAACGATTATTTTTTTAATGAAACGGGAAGTACCCTTGAGCAGCTTATAAAAGCACTCACAAATCTTGGGGCAACTGAAGTTGTAAGTATTTTAGAAGAAGCTTTATCACTTCTGGATCAGCCGCTGCCATTGGACATTGAGAGCCGTCAAGGGCGCCTTATGGCCTTAAATCAAGATATTCTCGAGGCCTGGGATGAGCTCACGGAGGATTACTACGATATTGAAGCGGAATTTTGGTCATTGCTTGTCGGACAGTATAAAGCATAAACAGTGAATAATAGGTGAGGATGAGCGTTTAGGTGTTGACCTAAATGCCCATCCTCATTGTGTTACACATACACCCTAGCCCTTATTTGATGACTTCAGCAAGTTCTCCATTATAAAACTGTGGTTCCCCAATGACGATTTTTTTGATGGGGCCTTGATTGATTTTGATGTTGGATTCAATATAGATTTTAGTGGTTCCCGATACATCTACTATGATGTTTTCAAGGGTTTGTCCCGGATTAAGGGTAAGAGTCATTAAAACGGCGCCGTCATAAGACTCTTTACGAATATTGAAAACGACAGGAGCTTTAACGGTGCAGTCTACATAAAAATCGGCTTTAAAACTTTTGTAGAGGTTATTGTTGGTGAAAAAACAGGTAAAGGCTTGCTGTTTGTGTAGCACCATCATATTCTAAAGGAAGCTTTGCTGCTTCTTCTACGATGGCCCTTA
Source organism: Peptostreptococcales bacterium (assembly GCA_038240675.1). Classification (GTDB taxonomy): domain Bacteria; phylum Bacillota; class Clostridia; order Peptostreptococcales; family Acidaminobacteraceae; genus JBBRGL01. The sequence continues at coordinate 4,515 of JBBRGL010000160.1, read as the reverse complement.
GAGGCAGGTACAGACGACCATTGTAGCTGATGGGCAAATAGGCGGCACCTGTCGTTGGGTCTTTGGGTTTCCATTCATTACCGTTTAGCATGAGTTTGACGCCGCTGTTGATCATAGTGCTAATAGGGGTGAGATTGCCTGCTGAAGTGCAAGTGTACAGGTGCTTGTGATGAGAATACCAACGATGAGACCAAGAATAAACGTTTTGTGTGCTTTCATTGTACTTCCTACTCAATCATTTTTAGGGTGCGTTTTTTTAACTCAGTGAAAGCGCATAAAGCGCTTCGAGTTCTTCGAGATGTTCCATTTTTTCGAGGAGGGTTTCCTCGAGTTGATTTTTTTCCGTCATGAGTATTTGAAGCTTTTCAAACTGAGTTGCATTTTGATCCATTTCACGAATAGTGGTGCTCAAGGCTGTATCAAGGGCTTCAATTTCACGTGGAAGTGCCTCGAGGGCTTTTTTCTGAGCAAACGTTAGTTTGATTTTCTCGCTTTTTTTGTCGGCTTTTCTTTTGAGCTCTTGCTCTAGGCGGAGCTTCGAACTTACTTGATCGGGGATGCTTTCGGTGACCAGTTGTGCTCTGTTTTCCGTATAGCTGCCTTCAAGGAGTCTAACTTTGCCTTCACCGTCAAAAGAGAGTAGGCGCGTACAGGTTCGGTCCAAGAAGTAGCGGTCGTGGGAAACAATGAGTACGGCGCCATTAAAGTTGTCTAAATAGGCCTCAAGCACGTTAAGTGTTTCAATATCTAAATCATTTGTCGGTTCATCCATAAACAGCACGTTTGGTGCAAGTGCAAGGGTTTTTAAAAGATGGAGTCGCCTACCTTCTCCTCCAGAAAGGCGGTTGATAGGGGTTCGATGGGTGTTTACAGGGAACAAAAAACGTTCGAGCATTTGCGATGCTGACAGTTTAGTGCCTTCTTCTGTCTCAACGTACTCGGCCGTTTCTCTGACATAATCGATCATACGTGCATCCGATTTTAGATCAGGAGTTTCTTGAGAAAAATAAGCCATATTGACGGTTTCACCAATGCGAATAATACCAGATAAAGGTGTCAATGTTTGCATCAATAATTTGAGTAGCGTTGTTTTACCAGCCCCATTATCGCCGACAATGCCTATGCGGTCAGATTTTTGGAGAATTAGGGTGAAATCTTCTAAAAGCATCCCATTCCCATAGCCAAAACACACATCCTCGGCTTCAACAACGAGCTTCCCAAGCCTTGTATAGGCTGTGGATATTTCCACGTCCTGGCTATCACCAGTGGGCATGTTGTCACTGAGAGTTTCAAAACGCTGAATGCGCGCCTTTTGTTTTGTCGCTCTGGCTTGAACACCTGCGCGAATCCATTCGAGTTCTTTTGAATAGAACCTTTTGAGTTTGTAATTCTGCGTGGCTTCGAGTTGCATGCGCTCATCTTTCGCCTGAAGATAATGGGTGTATGCACCTTCGTAGATGTATAATTTGCCGCGGTCGAGCTCAAATATCTCACCAACCACACGGTCTAAGAAATAGCGGTCGTGGGTGATCATCATCAATGCGCCCTTACGGGTTTGCAAGAATTTTTCTAACCATTCAATGCTATCGTTGTCCATGTGATTTGTCGGTTCATCCAGGAGCAGCAAATCACAAGGCGTAATAAGGGCTCGGGCGAGGGCAATCCTTTTTTTCGTACCGCCACTGAGCGCGTTCAGGTATTGATGAAAATCCGTAATGCCCAGCTTCGTCAAAATTGTTTTGGCTTGATGCTCCAGATCCCACGCTTGCAAGTGGTCCATTTGACTGGAGAGTTGAATCAGTTGTTCATCGTCCTCTGGGCTAAGTGAGCCGTGCTTTTCATAGGAATCCACCAAAGTTTCATATCTTTTGATGAGTTGAATAGCGGGATGTTCGCTTTTGAAAATGTAAGAGAGGACAGTCTCTTCATCTGGAAAATCAGGTGACTGGGGCAAATAGTGGATAGTGACACCTTTAGGACTATAGCTTATGCCAGAATCGGGTGGGTCAACGCCAGCGATGGTGCGGAGTAAACTGGTTTTTCCAGTGCCGTTCATGCCGATGAGACCGATTTTTTGGGTGTCTGACAAAGTAAACGTAATGTGATCAAATAAATTTTTATCACCATAAGATTTCGATAACTGTTCTGCGGTATAACAAATCATAAAATTGGCCTCTTTAAACGATTGATAAGCCTATTGTAACACATCTTAAGAGCAAGAAATAGGCAGTTAGAGGTCAATTTCTTAAAACGCCAAATTTCGAAGATCAATGCGTTAAATTTTACAAAAAAGTCTTGCAATTATGCTGAAATAAGGTATTCTAAGAATGAACCTTGTTTCATAGGTAAATGGTTATTACAAATGACCGAGGGAATTAAATATCGGAGGTACATATCAATGAACGGAACAGTAAAATGGTTTAACTCAGACAAAGGATTCGGTTTTATCACTACAGAAGAGGGACAAGACGTTTTTGCTCACTTTTCACAAATCAACAAGCCAGGCTTCAAAACTTTGGTTGAAGGCGAAAGAGTCACATTTGAAGTTGTTCAAGGCGCTAAAGGCCCACAAGCTGAAAACATCACTTCACTTTAATTTGAACTGATCCTAAATTCCGAGGTTCGCCTCGGAATTTTTTATGTCAATTATTCTAGACCATTTTGGATTTGTATATAGGATATTATAGGAGGTATTATGAAAAAAATAGGTATTTTACTCATGGGTATTTTGTTGATTTTGACGCCACTCTCGGGGTGCAAGGCCACTACACCCCCCTCTGAGCCAGTTGCTCAAGTCACCGAAGGCGAGGCTTCAGGTATTACAAACGGGCCTCATCCCGTGGTGACAATTACCATGGCGGATGGCGGTCAAATGGTTTTGGAACTTTATCCTGAAGTTGCTCCCAATACAGTCAACAATTTTATTTCATTGAGCCAAAAGGGTTTCTACAATGGACTAATTTTTCACCGCGTCATCACAGGGTTTATGATTCAGGGCGGTGATCCAACGGGTACTGGCATGGGCGGTCCAGGATATGGCGTTAAAGGGGAGTTCAATTCCAATAAGGTTGATAATCCTCTGAAGCATGAACGTGGGGTTATCTCAATGGCAAGATCTCAGGAGTATGACTCAGCGGGATCTCAGTTTTTTATCATGCACGCCAATTCAGAACAACTTGACGGAAATTATGCCGCTTTTGGCAAAATCATAGAAGGACTTGACGTTTTAGATGCAATAGCAACGGTCAAAACAGATGGCTCAGACAAGCCTACTGAAGATCAGAAAATCAAAGAAATCACTGTGAATTTAATGGGTTATGCATTTGTTGAACCTCAAGTAATTCAGTAAAATACAGTTGTTAAAGAGATATTTTAAGTGTACACTATACTTAGCTACTGGAGTTTCGGCTCAAGTAGCTTTTTGTTTTAAAAGTAAAGTACTCATCAATAGGTAGGGTAAAACAAATGCGTTCAAACACGGAGAGTAAGGGCAAGCGTCATAAAACCATTTCACTCAAAAGCAAGATTAGGCGTAGCATGTTTACGAATTCGGGCATAACAGTCGGTTTGTTTACAGTGACGCTTCTGGTTCTTGTCAGTCTTCTATCCGGTCCATTCGGACGCTTTATATCCTATACCCAAACAACAGAACTCTCGGAGTATTTAGCCTCGCAGGCATTTTTGGACTATGCAGAGATTTCAAAACTCAATTATATCTTCAGACCAAAATTTGACCGCTCTTGGTTAGGGGATATCTTTGAAAGCAATGATGCAATCATCCTCCTAAAGCCAGAACAGATAGCGACAGATCTCAATGCAAGAAAAATGATGACCAAACAGAAATTGTCGAATTTCAAAACTGAAAATAAGTTGACCGCTCTTCAATTCCAATTCAGACTTGGCGAGAACATCGTCTACACGACGCCTGAGTTTGGTGATACCACGGATTTTCAGATCCTAGATACATTGGTTACAGTGCCTTTTACAAGTGTCACAGGTGAAACCGGCATACTCCTAGGGCGAGTAACACCGCGTCTCATTGAATTTGCCTATTTGTCGATTTCAATTTTAATTATTGTTATGGCTCTCTTGGCTTTATTTGCTTCTTTGTTTACAGCTGCGCTGATTACACGAAATATTGTCAAGCCCCTTCAAAGTTTGATTTCGAAAATGAACAGTATCTCAGAGGAAGCGCTCGTTGATGTTGTCCAGAATGAAATAATTGTCAATAAACCCGTCAAAGAAATTCTCGAACTGACAGATGCTTCTAATCTTATCTTTTTAAAAATGAGGGAATTCGCGAATTTGCTAGAGACTCAAAAGCAAGAATTAGTGTCGCAAAACGATGAACTTGAGGCATCCACCGATCAACTGGTGGCACTGAATTTAGAAATCAATCAGTTTAATATAAGACTAAGCAGTATTTTGAATCACTCCGGGCAAGGTTTCTTGGCATTTACATGTGATTTAAAAATAAATAGTGTCTATTCCAAAGAGTGTCTTTCAATTTTTGGC
>JBBRGL010000159.1:0-6595 GCA_038240675.1 Peptostreptococcales bacterium | reverse complement strand
AAATAACTATGCTCCTTTTTACCGGGCGTGAGACTTGCAAATACCAGACGTCCTTCTGGAACTTGTGAAATTCCTAAGGAGACAACCTTGTGAACCAATTTAGGCAGTTCAACTCCCTTGTAGTAAATTGTACCACTGGAGGGTTTGACCACACTGGATATGGCGTTGAGTAGGGTGGATTTGCCTGCACCATTACTGCCAATGATGGAGACAATTTTGCCTTCTTCTACATCTAAATCGATCCCTCTCAGTGCATGAATGCCGCCATAATGGACATTGAGATTTCTAATTTCTAGCATTCTTCCTCCTCCTCGCCGAGATAGGCTTCTATGACTTTCGGATTTGTTTGAATGTCAATAGCTACGCCGTCGGCAAGCTTCTGACCGAAGTTCAAAACAGTGATATGGTCACAGAGGTTCATGATTAAATCCATATGATGTTCAATGACGAGAACGGTCAGGTTAAAACGCTCTTTAATTTCTCGAATAAGCAGCATAAGACTCATTGTTTCTTCTGGATTCATTCCTGCCGCTGGTTCATCCAGTAAAAGGAGCTCAGGCTTTAGGGCAAGGGCTCTGGCAATTTCAAGCCTACGCTGTAAACCGTAGGGGAGGTTAGAGGCAACGACATCTCGTCGATCGGTGAGCCCCATGATTTCAAGAAGGGTTTCGGTCTCTTGAAGGAGTTGTGCTTCGCCTTCCTTATACGCCTTGGTTTTGAAAAGTGCGTCTATGACAGTGTATTTTGTACTGAAGTGGCAGGCAGTCAAAATATTTTCATAGGTGGTGAGGGTTTTAAAAAGTCGAATATTCTGGAAGGTCCGCGTCAGTCCACTTTCTGCAATCAAGTAAGGGGCTAGTCCGTGGATGGCCTTGCCATTGAAATGGATTTCGCCAAAGGTAGGTTTGTAAATGCCCGTGATGATATTGAAAATAGTTGTTTTTCCAGCGCCGTTTGGACCAATCAAGCCGCAGATCGTCCCTTTTTCAACAGATATTGAAAAATCATTCACAGCTGTGAGACCGCCAAACTGTTTGGTGACATTTTTCATCGTCAATAAACTCATGATTTGACCTCCTTTTTAAAGACCTTGGAGATCTTGGCAAAGAAACGCTTAATGGCTTTAAAGGTCAGTTCTTGCCCACCCATAAGTCCCTTAGGACGGCCGATCATAATGAGAATAACCGCTGCACCGTAAAAGACGTAACGCCATTCGTTAAGACTTCGGAGCACTTCAGGGAGAGCTGTCAAGACGACAGCACCGACGACGCTTCCTGTAATACTGCCAAGGCCGCCGAAAATCACGATAATGGTGAGCTCAGTCGATTTGATCATCTGAAACATTTTAGGATTGAGGAAGCCGACGTAGTGGGCCAATAAAGCACCAGCAAGACCCGCTAAAACAGCACTGATAAAGAGTGCCAGCATTTTGTATTTGAAGACGTCAATACCGATGATTTGAGAGGCCATTTCTTCCTCTCTAATGGCCACAAAATTACGGCCGTGTCGAGAGCGAATAATGGAGACAGTCGCATAAATCGAAATGGTCAGAAATATAAGCACATAGGGAATAGTCGTAAAGGGCGTAATGCCAGGCCACCCTCTAGCGCCTCCAAAAATTTGAATATTGTCGAGAATCAGCCGAACACTTTCACCAAATCCCAGCGTGGCGATGATAAAATAGTCGCCTTTCAGATTCAAAGTGACTTTTCCGAGGGCTAAACTGATTAGGCCAGCTATTAAAGCGCTTAAAACAACTGAAATGGCAAATGGAATGCCCATTTTCATGGTCAGGAATGCGGAAGCGTAAGCGCCAATCGCCATAAAACCTGCGTGACCAAATGAGAAAAGGCCTGTAAAACCAGTCAGTAAGGATAGGCCAAGAACAGCGATTGCATAGATGCCACACAGTATAATAATGCCTTGTATATAAGTGGTATTCATCCGTTCCCTCCTATGCTTTATCTTCGCTGCTTTTGCCCATAATGCCCATAGGTCTTACGACCAGAACGAGAATGAGAAGCGCAAAGGCGATTAAATCTCTATATGTGGATGATAGATAGGCTGCTGTAAGGGTTTCGATGACACCGAGGAGCACACTGCCAAGGACAGCGCCTTGAAGGCTCCCTAAGCCACCGAACACAGCTGCAATAAAGGATTTGATGGTGATGGCGCCGATTTGTGGGTATACGGTGTATTTCATTCCAAATAAGACACCTGCAATCCCTGCAAGGCCACCACCTAAAGCGAATATAATAAAGATGATGGTGTCTGTATTGACGCCCATCAAGGCGCTTGCTCTAAAATTATAGGCTGTAGCGCGAATGGCTAGGCCTACTTTTGTTTTTTCAATAAAGTAAATGAGGAGGGTCAAAGATACGGCTGAAATGAGAAGCATAATCAAATCCAGTCGGCCGATGGCCAAGTTGCCAATGAGGATAGGTTCAGGGGAAATAATTTTGGGATAAGTCTTAAAATTGGCACCAATTGTTGCAATGACAATGTTTTCTAAAAATATAGATGCCCCCATAGCTGAAATGATAAAGTATAAAAAGGGCGCATTGCGCTTTCTTAAAGGACTATACGCTATACGCTCTACAACGACAGCTAAAATAGCTGAAAATGTGCCTGCAAGTAAAAAAGCGAGGGAAAAGGGCAGGTGTAAAAGTGTGAGTGCAAAAAAACCCACATAGGAACCAATCATAATGACGCCACCATGTGCGAAATTACTAAAGTTCATGATGCTGTAAACCAGTGAATAACCGACTGCCATCAAAGCATAAACACTTCCAATAGATATGCCGTTGATCAGCTGCTGAATAAAGGCTGTCATGAATTCCTCCAGTGGATAAGTTAAAATGCGAACTATAATTGAAGTTTTTGGATCATTAGATGCCCATGTGGCTGTTTGTATAAAACAGTCACATGGGCGTGAGGGAGCATTTATTTTACAGAATATTTTTCGACGAATTTGTATTTTCCGCCATCAACTTTAATCATAGCAGCTTCTTTGCCTTCTGGATTGTGCGTGTCTTTGTTCATGACGATATTGCCTGTGATGCCTTGAACTGTTGCTGTTTCAAGAGCGTTTTTGATGGCTTCTGAATCCACAGTGTTGGCTGCTATGACAGCTGCCTCGAGGAGTTTGAAAGCATCATATGCGAGGAAGCCATTGAGTTCAACTGTTGAGTTGTATTTTTTTGTGTAGGCATCTTTGAATCCTTGAACTGAAGGATCATCAAAATCTAAATGGTTGACGATGTAAGAGCCTTCTACTGAAGCTGCAGCCATTTCTAAAAGTTGATCTGAAGTCCAACCATCTCCGCCCATAAGGGTAGCTTTGATACCAAGTTCTCTAGCTTGTGTTGAACTAAGAGCGACTTCTTTGAAGAAGTAAGGCATGAAAAGGATTTCAGGATTAGATTCTTTGATTTTGCTCAGTTGTGGTCTAAAGTCCACATCGCCTGATTTGAATGCTTCTTTAGCGACAATTGTGCCACCGAGCTCAGTGTAAGTTTTGACAAAGAATTCTGTCAAGCCTTGTGAATACTCATCGGATATATCGTAGAGAATAGCAGCATTTTTGAGTCCAAGTTTATTGAAGGCATAATCAGCAGCAACTGCACCTTGGTAAGGATCGATGAAGCATACGCGGAAGTTATAAGGCTTTGTTTTGCCGTTTTCATCGACAGTTACTTTTGGATTTGTTGCAACGGTAGCGATGTTGAGTACTTTGGCAGCTTCTAAATCAGCTGAGATAGCAATAGCTTGACCACTGGCATTTGGCCCGAGGATAGCGACAACTTTGTCTTGAGAGGTGAGTCTTTTGACAGCGTTAACAGCTTCGAGAGCATCTCCCTTGGTGTCATAACCGATGACTTCGATTTGTTTGCCAAGCCATCCGCCAGCTGCGTTAGCGTCTTCAACCATCATTTTGACGGTGTTGAATTCACAAGTGCCCCAAACCGCTTGATCACCAGTGAGTGAGCCAATCCAGCCGATTTTGATCACATCTGCCGCTTTTGCGGTGCCAGTACAGCCTGTAAGGGAGAGGGCTACCAAGGCAATAATCATTAAAATTGCTAAAAAACTTTTCTTTTTCATACTGTTACCCCTTTCAATTTGTGCGTTAAAAAACGCCTTAATCAAATAATAAAGGCGTGCTTCAAAATGCTTCATTGCGCTTCATGGGTAATGCAAATTTATAATTATGATTAGGGTGTCAAAAGCCCTTAGTTGATCTTATTCATAGTGCATATAGTTCCGGAATGTTCAACTGGCACTATATGCAGTATGAATAATCGAGAAACTTACTTTTGACACTCTAATCATTCAGATGGCTTAAAAAGTATACTCTTCCTCTACAAATTCAGACTCCACCAATAATTGAAGGCCACAGATGAATTTATCCACGTCTAAGTGAAGGGTTTTGTTTGATTTTCCGCGTTGTTTATCCATTTCAATTTTCATATTTTCGAAGTCAAAGAGATAGGAGGTATAGTGCTGGAAATTGTCGTTGTAAAAATCTTCTAGTCCAAGGTTGGCGAGATTTTTTAGGGCAATACTGAGGGCGCGTCTAATGCGCTGTTTGACGATTTTGGCATCTGGATAGTGCGCTTGAAGGATTTGAGCCAAATCGAGTTCATGTGAGGCCACATTTTTGCCATTCAGAGTGGAGCACACATAAAGTATATCCTTTGCGCCGAGTTCCCCAAGAATGCCAAGTTGGGAGAGAATGTGTTGATGCCTGTGGAGAAAATCGTCCTTTTTCTTAATAGGGCCTTGAAATAATGCAGATTTTATGGTTTCGAGTGTCTTTAAAATCTCAATTTTTTCTTTGACCTGCTTGATGACAGAAACAACCTCTATATGATTAATCGGTTTTGAAATATAGAAATCAACACCGCTGGTATAAGACTCTGTGACAATCTCTGGATCAGAAACCTGAGAAATCATGATGATGCGAATGTGAGGACATTTTTCTTTGATTTTACGAATAAGCGTATTGCCATCCAGAATGGGCATGAGGCAGTCTACAAGGCATATGTCGGGCTCGTGGTACAGTATTTCTGTAAGGGCAGTTTCGGGGCAGGTCTGTGACCCAATGACTTTACCCAACTTTTGAGTATCAATTATGGTCATGAGTATTTTTAGAATACTACGGTCGTCATCGACGAGATAAAAAGTCATGAGGCTTCTCCTTCTAGATGGCTTAAAGGCATACGGAGCAACATTTTTGTGCTTTTATTTGGACTTGATTGAATACTGATTTGACCGCCAAATTTGTCTTCTATTAGATTTTTGACAATTGAAAGGCCCAATCCTCGATAAATATCGCCTGTGAGTGCGTTAAATTTTGTTGAAAAACCTGCATCGAAAACATACGGAAGTTCATGGTCGGCTATACCTTTGCCGTTGTCCTCAACTGTGATGATGAGGGCGTCATTTTCGGTGAAGGGATACGCTGATACGCGAATAAAAGGGCTATTGGTATCCTTCAAAGCATCTATGGCATTGTGAATGAGATTATTCAATATGGACATTAAATAACTGTGATCGTGAATGTAAAAATTCTTTGTGCAGACAAATTTAAGATCTATGGGACATTGATCTGTATTCAAACGCTCCAATGTGTTGATCTCTAAAATTTTAAAAATATCTTCCAAACATATTTGGTCTTGTTTATATTCATCACCCATAAACCGTTCGAGTCCTTTAATAACATGGACATAATCTTTTTTAATTTCGTGAATATCCTTTGCAATCTCAAGACTCAAAGATCGAAATTCACTGCCATCGGGCAAGTCTTCTGTCAGTTTATAAGCGCGGTAGGCTTTTTTCATTGTATCTTCAATTTGATTCATATTTTTTCTGAGATAATAAATTTCGCTTTTGAAATGAGACGACATGAGCATGAGTTGCGAGTATCTCACGTCATGTGCTTCTCTGTCTAAGAATCGTTTGTAGTTTTTAAAAATAAGTATAAAACCAACGGCAATAAGTGCGCGTATAATGGCAATCACGATGAGCGTACGCAAAATTTCAATGGATATGTGGGAGAGAGATAAGCGAAATGAGAGTTCAACCACGTTCGAGAGGACATCGCAAAGCATTGCTGAGAAAGCAAAAATAGTCAGATCTTTCGATTTGCGTTTGAAATAGAGCCAATAATTGATGATGCCAAAGGAAACATAGAACATGGCATCAGGCGCAATCATCATAAAAGCAGTTGGGAAAAGTGTTCCTTCCATTAGAAGAGATATCAGACGTATGGCAGGTGAAATAACGGCGATCATCAAATTCATTGGGATTGGATTTACTGTGGGATAAAAGTAGATAAAAACGTGGAGGATCACAATAGAAATTGTGATGATAAACCCCTCTACAAAAAACTTGACATGAAATAATGTCCCTAAGCCCACCATCAAAGAAATAAACACAATATGTCTGAAGTTTTTCATGGACACCTCGAGTGAAATATATGGACGCCTAACGCTTTAATTGTACCATAGAAAAACATATTTGGCCTTTAGCTAAAAAAAGGAATCAAAAGGGTTATTCGGCGCTTCGCGTGGGACAGTAGTGGGACGGTCGT
>JBBRGL010000158.1:0-6598 GCA_038240675.1 Peptostreptococcales bacterium | reverse complement strand
ATAGAACTGAAGTATGGGCAAGCGTCCAAAGGCATACAGGGGATTGGCCGGGTCAAGAGTCATGAGGCAGCAAAAGCTTTTTCTGACAAAGGGTATATCATAAACCCAAATCCTGATGGTGAAGATGCAGAGACTTCTTTTATTGACAAAACTGCAGAGCCTTACGAAAAAATAGGCAAGCTTCCCTTTTGGGATGAGGAGTATATGCAAAAAAGAATTGCGCATTTAAGAAGCTTAGGTGTCCTCAGAGTGTGTTTTAAGCTTGGACCATATGCACCAGAAGATTTAATCAGAATAATGCGCATCGCCTCTGAAAATAAGGTGGACATGGTCACTATAGACGGTGCAGGTGGCGGTACAGGCAATAGTCCTATTAAAATGATGCATGAATGGGGTATCCCTACCATAGAGCTGATTCAAATAATGAAGAAAATTTATACCCGTTTGGAGTCAGAGGGCAAGCATCTTCCCCAGTTGGTTATCGGTGGCGGCATAGTCATGGAGGATCAAGTGTTTAAGGCTTTGGCAATAGGCGCGCCTTATATGCGGTTTGTCGCCATAGGTCGGGCATCCATGGCAGCAGCTATGGCAGGAAAACAATCTGGCGATTTGATCGCTTCTGGCAAAACACCTTCAATTTACAAAGGATTTGGAGAGTCTTTAGAGACTTGCTTTGCCAATTATAATCGGGTTCAAAAACGCTATGCACTTCCAGGTCAAACCATTTCTCCTGGAGCAGTGGGTGTATACTCTTTTATGAGCAGAGTGGAATATGGACTAAGGCAACTTTTGGCCCTGAATAGAAAATTTCATGTGGATTTAATAGACGTGAAAGATGTGGTGTCCCTTACAGACGCAGCTAAAAAGGCCACAGGGATACAAGGGTATTTGGAATTAGTGGATGAAGCCCTGTCAAAAGGGGGAAACCTGTGAATTTGTTGGTGACAGGTGGTTGCGGATTTATTGGCAGCCATTTTATTGAAGCTTTACTGGCGGAAGATGAAGAAGTTAACATAGTCAATATTGACGCATTGACCTATGCAGGGAGCATCGAGAATACAGCACATTTTTCATCTCACCCACGGTACTATTTTATACAGGGAGATATTTGTTCTGAAGCGTTGGTGACGGATATTTTAAAGCATCGCAATATCCACCAAATCGTTCATTTTGCTGCAGAAACCCATGTGGATAGAAGCATTGCCAGTGGCTATGAATTTGTGCGTACCAATGTTGAAGGGACACGAAATATGGTGGCCTGTGCCAAAAAACAGTGGTATGAATCTACAAACTCATGGGAAAAAGGGCATCGGATGATTCTTGTTTCAACGGATGAAGTCTATGGCACTGCAGGCGCGTTTGATTGTTTTGATGAGGAGTCACCCTTGAAGCCAAGAAATCCTTATGCGGCTTCGAAAGCCAGCGGTGATTTACTTGCAATGTCATTTTTTCATACCTATGGTTTTCCTCTAATCATCACCCGATCTTGCAATAATTTTGGTCCAAGACAACACTCCGAAAAATTTATTCCCCAGATGATTTTGAAAGCAAAGGAAGGGTCTTCTCTAACTGTCTATGGAGATGGTCTTCAAGTGAGAGAATGGATCCATGTCAAAGATCACTGTGAGGCTCTCAGAATGGTTTTGAAAGAAGGGCAACTTGGGGAGATTTATAACATTGGCACCGGATATAGAGTCGCCAATTTATCTATTTGCAAAAAAATCTTAGAAGTTCTTCATAAGCCAGCAACACTTTTGACCCATGTAGAGGATCGATTAGGTCACGACAGACGTTATGCCATAAGCGCTGAAAAGATTAAAGCGGACCTCGGCTGGGAATCAATCACTGATTTTGAGAGGGCATTAGAGGCACTGTGTCACGAAGAGACGTCAGTTTTTTAAACATGAGGCAAAGAGAGGGCCGCTACAAAACGATTTGAATTGTTTTGTAGCGGCCCTTTGTAGGTGTTTAGATATAGCACTCCACACAAATTTTTTCCAACTGAGAAATAATATTGTCGGCATTTAAGTGGCCTATAAAACGCTCTCGAACTTTACCGCCCACTGTCAAGATCACAGCTGGGAATTCAGAGACGTTTAATCTGTCCGCTACGCCGCTGGATTTGTAAATATCCACACGATTGACGGTGACTTTACCTGCATAGTGATTTTCGATGCGCTCAATTTCAATGAGAAACTCGCGGCTTTCTGCATCCACTGCATTGTAGATAAAGGTAAGGCCTGGCTTGTCCTTCTGAAGAATGACATTGTGGAAAGTTTCAGTCTCAGCAATGTATTTTTCAGCAGCATAACCTGCAATAGCACCATCTCCGACAGCCGTTGCAATTTGCTTAAGCCATTTGTCACGGACATCTCCACAGGCGAAGACGCCTTCAATATTGGTTTCCATTTTCTCATTGGTGATGACATACCCAGCACCTGTCATTTTAATCTGTTCTTTGAAAATTTCGGTGTTTGGGATATAACCGATAAATTCAAAGCAGTTGTCACAAGGAACAGGAATTTCTTCATCGGTTCTCAGGTCTTTTAAAACAACGCAGTCTAAATGGTCTTCACCCTCAAAGCGCTTGACCGTTGAATTCCATACAAATTCCATTTTAGGATTTTTAAGTGCAGCTTCTTTAGCAATTTCGTTGCAGTCCATTTTGCCCTCGTTATGAAGGACAGAAACCACCACTTTTTTTGCGAATTTTGTCAGGAACATGCCTTCTTCAATGGCTGCATCGCCACTGCCGATGACGACCACTGTTTTATCTGTATTGGCTGCTGCATCACAGGTGGCGCAGAAAGAAATGCCTTTATCAAAGAGATATTTTTCTTCGTTTTCTGCTTTTGTAATGCGGGGTCTACCCCCTGCAGCGATGATGACGACTTTGCCGATAAACGTATTTCTAAAAGTTTCGACTTTTTTCTCTTCACCGTGCAAATCCACGGACTTGACATCTGTGAGTTTAATGGTAACACCCATTTTTTTGCATTGCTCTTTCATGAGGTTGGTAATGTCTTCGCCTTTTGGCTTGTTCGGAAACCCTGGGTAGTTTTCAACTTCGTTGGTATATGTTGCAAGCCCGCCTACAAGCCCTTTTTCAATCAATAAGGTCTTTAATCTGGCCCGGCCAGCGTAAATACCAGCGGTCAAACCAGCTGCACCGCCACCGATGATGATGACGTCATAATGTTCAATTACTTTTTCTCTAGACATGTTTTTCCTCCAATATATATGTTGCTTGGGCAGAGTGTTTACATGAAAAATTTGACCAATAATTTACTGCCGATGATGGCACCCATAAACATGAAGAGTCCAAATACCCAACCTGAAAGAGAAAGGGAAGCAATACCGCCAAAAAGAGCTCCGATATTACAGCCGAAAGCGATCCGGGCACCGTAGCCCATTAGTAGACCACCGATTACCGCTGCTACAACTTGTTTTATCGACTTAATTTTTTTAATTTTGAACTGGGATGCCAATAGGACGGCCAATAGTGCCCCTAGAATAATGCCGAAATTCCGCCATGAATCCGGGTGATTGAGGACGCCATTTGCAAGGGTTTTTTGAACGCTTTCGCTTGAAAAGTAATACCATTTGCTCACATCTCCGCCGACGAGCTCGAAGAGCCATGCGCCCCAGAGTGCAAAAGCGCCAGAGACGCCCCAAGGGTTTCCTGTCGTTGTTAAAGTGACGATTTGAAAGAGTGCTAAGAGGATGGCGCCAGTGTAATAAGGCCAAGCCGTTTTGAGCCATTTTTTATAGAATTCAGAGTTGCTTATTTTCAGCATTTTTTCGTTAAACTTTTCCAAGGTGAACCTCCAGTATGGTGGCTATTTGTTTTTCTCAATGATAACTTCCCATTCGCCGTCGTTGACTTCTTCAACTTCTACATTGTAGCCTTCTTTGATGGCCCATTCAGGAACGTTTTTCATGGCACAGCTGTGGTCGATTTGAACAATGAGTAAATCGCCAATAGAGAGCTCTTTGATTTTATTTTGTGCTTTAACGAGTGGAATCGGACACGCTTCTCCAAAACAATCGAGCATAACTTCTTTCATAATTCAATCCTCCAAGGTATTTATTAAAAGCTAATTACTTATTTTTTTCGATGATGACTTCCCATTCGCCGTCGTTGACTTCTTCAACTTCAACATTATAGCCTTCTTTGATGGCCCATTCTGGCAAGTTTTTCATGGCGCAGCTGTGATCAATTTGAACAATGAGAAGATCGCCAATGGCTAATTCTTTGATTTTATTTTGTGCTTTGATCAGTGGAACAGGGCAAGCCTCTCCAAAACAATCCAACATGACTTCTTGCATATGAAACCTCCTGAGTATTGAGTGGTGTTAAAGACTGTAAGCAGTCTATGATTACAATTCGATGTGTGAGTTTTGCCATTTTTCGGCTGAGATAAATAGAATGAATATCAGGGTTAATTGAATGACAACTGCCCAGAAGTATCCGAATACATCGGGTAAAAACACTGAAGGTGCCTTTGAGATGAAATTAAGTTTCCACCATCCAAAATCATGAGCGCCCCAAAGGGAACCGACAATAAAAAAGATAAATGAAATCATATTCATGATAAAACCTTCACCAACCCGCATAAGGGTTCCTGATGCACACCCGCCTGCGATGACCATGCCAATTCCGAAAAGGATAGCGCCGACTGCTGTAGCCAAGCTAATAGGAACAACATAACTCATACCTGGAACAGGTAAGCCTTTGATGTGATACCCATATTTAATTGCGGCGAATGCCACTGTTGTAAAGGCAAAAGAGAGCAAAACCGCACGTGTGACAGTGGTTCCTTTAGTGAGGTAAGGGTCGCGCATGGATGCAGTGAAGCAAAATCGAGACCGTTGTAAAATATAACCGAAAGCAAGGCCTGTAACCAAGTACCAAGATGTACCGTTGGTTTGTTGATCCAATAAAAGACCAACGATGCCCAAGGCTGCTATGAGAAGTATTGCAAAAGGCAATTGACTTTTGCTGGGCTTAGATCTCGTGGTTGTTCGCGTGGAAGACCTGCGAATTCCGGTGGTTGGCTGCGCGGGTGTTTGAGTGTCACTCATTTTGTTCACTCCTTTGAAGATGGTTTGATGGATCATTGATGATACTGTTCCCGTTAATAGTTTATCATACCTTTATGGAAGTGTGTGCCTATCTTCCTTATGTTGTATAAGGATTACTTATATCGAATAAATATGTTATGATTGTTGTGGATACGGATACGATTCGTAAGGAGGCGCTATGCATCTCGATACTCTTAAATGCTTTTTATATATCGTTGAGGAAAAAAGCATTTCAAAAGCTGCCATAAAGGCACATATATCTCAATCTGCGGCCAGTCAAATGCTCTCGAAATTAGAAGAAGATTTTGGGTATGCCCTTTTAAACAGAAGCAATAAAGGCGTGAGTCTCACCGATCGAGGTGAAATTGCGCTGAAATATATCCAAAAAATCATCAAACACTACAACCAAATGCAATTGGAGCTTAAGAATTTTGACGCCAATAGCAATCATATAACCATTACGGGGACACCTTCCTTAGCCTCATACTCGCTGCCGTGCATGCTTTACCGCATTAAGAAAAAATTTCCAGAGTATC
This sequence comes from Peptostreptococcales bacterium, assembly GCA_038240675.1. Classification (GTDB taxonomy): domain Bacteria; phylum Bacillota; class Clostridia; order Peptostreptococcales; family Acidaminobacteraceae; genus JBBRGL01. Next base: position 977 of record JBBRGL010000158.1, on the reverse strand, counting down.
AATTTAGTTTAGGAGAGAAGAGTATTGTCGATATTATTGATGACATCAAAGAAGGCGTGACTGACTTTGGATTTATCGATGAAATGTGGACGGAATCTTCAGACCTCTTGTATCACAAATTAGGTCAGGAGCGCATTGTGCTTGTGGCGAAAGAGGATTATTATGTGAAAGAGCAGATTCAGCTAGAAGAATTGCTTCAAGTCGAGCTCATTATGTGTACCTTGAACAGTAAGATTTGTGATCATCTCGACGATGCTTTAAAACCCTTAAACAAAAAGAAAGAAGACCTCAATGTGATCTTCAATGCGAATTCTATGACAGCTGTTAAGTCTTCTGTTCTCAATGGCTATGGGATGGCATTTGTGCCCTATGAGTCTGTCAAACACGAGCTTTATGAAAAATCAGTTAAGCTCGTTACGGTCAATCAGCTGGACCTGAACTATGATATTTATATGGTCTGCAAGAAGACAGTAGACTTATCTCATTCTGTGAAGCAATCCCAAGGGTATTTGCTGGATTTAGGGCGCAAAAGCTTCTGCTAATCTATTCGGGTAAAAGTCATTTCCCAAACACCGTCTATAACTTCGTCGATGAGGAGGTCGTAGTGGCCTTGGTTAAAATATTCTGAGAGGGTCTCGACTGTGCAGCTATGATCGGTTACCAACATAAAACTTTCATCTTTTTTAAGTTCGCGACACTCATTTTGCGCTTTTAAGAGGGGTATGGGGCAAAAATCGCCAAAGCAATTAATCTTTTTCATTTACAGGACCTCCTCTTTGTGGTTATTATAAATCTATCCTGATGGTGCAAAAAAGTCAAGATAACGGGGTAGGACAATGAATTTTCACATGAGTTTCCAACTTGAAAAATCAATAGACTATTTAAAGGAGGCGCTTCGCCTGCATCACATTGCAGGAGATGGGCCTTTTACTCATGGCTGTGCAAGCTGGCTTATAGCCAAGCTGAACTGTCAGCAG
>JBBRGL010000157.1:0-6665 GCA_038240675.1 Peptostreptococcales bacterium | reverse complement strand
AGCAAATGGGCTTGGCATGGAAATCCTTTTGGCGACTAATCGAACAGAAATGGGAAAAGCGCTTATGCCAGGTATTTCGATCGTCGTTGTAGCCATTATTTTGGATCGCCTGACACAGGGATTTATCAAAGAAAGAGGGGCGGAAATTCAGTGAGGGATGACATCGTTATAAAAGTCGACAGTATTGTAAAATTATACGGGAAAAACAAAGCTGACGCGATGAAACTTCTGGAAAAAGGAGTCAGTAAAGAAACTATTCAAAAGGAAACCGGTGTCACGGTAGCACTTAGAAATGTTTCCTTTGATGTTAAACGGGGAGAAACATTTGTCATCATAGGATTATCCGGTTCCGGGAAATCGACAATTGTACGGTGTTTTAATAAACTAAATAAACCAAACTCAGGCAAAATACTGTTTGATGGGAGAGATATTGATACTTTTAGTAAAAAAGAACTTCTAGAGTATCGACGCAATAAGATATCCATGGTTTTTCAAAGCTTTGGATTGATGTCCCATCGCAACGTCCTCGATAACGTCGCATATGGGCTAGAAGTAAAAAAAATGCCAAAAGCAGCCCGTGAAATAAAAGCAAAAGAGGTCATTGAAATGGTTGGACTCAGCGGATGGGAGGATTACGCAATCTCCAGTTTATCTGGTGGAATGAAGCAACGCGTAGGACTTGCACGTGCACTTGCCAATGATCCAGAAGTGCTACTCATGGATGAACCTTTTTCAGCACTGGATCCATTGGTAAAAAGAGAGATGCAATTTGAGCTCTTGTTGTTACAAAAGAAATTAAAGAAAACAGTCATATTCATAACCCATGATATCAATGAAGCCTTTAAATTAGGCGATACCGTGGCCATTATGAAAGATGGTGAAATTATTCAAATTGACACACCCGAAGACATGGCTTCAAATCCTGCCAATGAATATGTTGAAAAATTTATTGATAGCGCAGATAAGACGAAAATTCTAAGTGCAAAACATGTGATGTTCACACCGACGTGCCTCATTAGAATCAATGACCCGCCTTCTCGCGCTATCGAAGAAATGAAAAACCAAGGGTTTTCTACAGCATTTGTCGTGGATCACCAAATGAAGTTTATGGGTGTAATCAATATTGAAGATGCTGTAAAAGCAAAAAGTGAAGGGTTGAAATTATCTTCATTTATCAAAACAGGCCTGCAAACCGTCCGAGAATCCACATTGATCAATGATCTTTTAGAGATTTCAGCTGTTTCAAATTATCCGATTGCAGTAACGGACGAGGAAGATACGCTCAAGGGAATCATCAGCAAAGCTGCAGTGTTGTCCGCGCTTTATTAGAGAGATCCACAGTAAGAGCGTAGCTATAGAAAGCTATAAAGCAGCTTTGTCATTGTACAAAAGACATCTATTTGATATACTGAGTCAATCACAAGCACTTTCAAAAAAACATCGGAGATAAGACTATGAATGAGTGTATTTGCAGCAGTTGCAAGAATTTAAAGAGCTTTATTGATGAAAAAGGCACTGAGAGTAACAGTGTCGTAGAAGGTTGTGATTATGGATTCCCATCCGATAGCTGTGAAGACTGTGCATTAGAGGGTTGCGAACTTACCTGTACCCATTATGAAAAAGATCAAGAAGAAGTAGAGCAATTTATCATAAAAAACTGTGCCAAGTGCAACGTCGAGCTAAAGGTCACGAGCAGCAAGGCAGATTTTGGAGATGTGTTCTGCGTTACGTGTTATTTATCAAAGAACTAAGACGGTTATTGTTTCTGCTGAACGCGTGAATTCTCCTAAAGCAGTTCGTGCGGTGAGCCGGGCTAACAGCATGAAAAAATTCGCTATTATTTCTTGTCATAGGGTGGTTGGTTCTGATGGATTACTTACGGGATATGGCGGGGTCTTTGGAGAAACGAGTGGCTTCTAAACCCCCATTCATCGGATGCAAGTCCTATTTTGCTGAAGAGATATTATATTTCTATTGTCCATGGGCCTTCTTTTCTGGCTGCTATAACACAGGCTAGAGCGATGTCGATAAATTCGTGAATGTTGTAGTTTTTATACTGGACAACGCTCGCGCAAAACTTTAAATCAGCTAAATTTGAATCGTTTTTAAGTGCATTCATGAGTTTTTCAGCGGTTTTTTTAGCACCTGCAATCCTTGTTTCTGGCAAAAGTAAAAAGAAACGGGTATTAGACCATCGTCCGTGAAAATCTGTGTTACGGATGAGGAGTCTCTTGGTATAGTGCGCTTTGTCAATAAATGCACTGAAGTGCTCACCTTGTAGGTGATTGTCTTGATTAATGGCTTCGAAAACAACCATAGAAAGAGGCCGCGAGTAACGTATAGCTCTTGCAGTCTCTCTTTTAATTTCACGGAGAATTTCTGGTTTTTCATAATATGTTTCAGATTTTTCAATAGTTTCACCGATTAACTCTTTGAATCTTTTGGTCATTTCTTTGATATTGGTATACCCTAAATAGAGCTTAAAAACGCCTTTTTCAAAAACGATATATCTTTGGATCTCATTGTTAATGGGCTAACCTGTTCTTTTGTCAATTTCGGAAATTGAAATATCAAAATCGAAAACATAAGTGAATTTTTTCATTATAGGATCTCTGGGATTGAGCATTTCGGAGTAACTGAAGTTAAAATCAATGATCTCATAAAGCGCTGCAACCGCTCTCTGCCAATTGGCAAAATCGGCATAGCGCATTTGATTTTTGTCTAGATCAGAGATGTAAAAATAGGCCTTGTCATAAGCCTCTCTTGCGATGCAACTAAAATAATCTTCAAGGAGTTTCTCGGCGACTTGATGCGCATCTGCTCTGATTTGTTGAGCAGTCAAAAAGGCAGAACTTCTAAATGTGGGTTTTTCCTGGTACGCTTTGTAGGCGATATCATAGATTTTCTTTTGATCATCGTTATTAAGAATTTCATATGCTGCATTAATCAATTTCATTTTTTCTTCGGCATCGGATTGTTGACAAACATCGGGATGATATTTTTTGCTGAGTTTTTTATACGCCCCTTCAATGACCTCTGGTTCAGCAATTGGGTGGACCTGTAATACTTTATAATAATCGATAAACTTGGTCACTAAAATCACCTCATTATCTTCAATCGTCAGGTTCTCCGCTAAATCTTTGTTTAGGAGGAGGGCGATGCTTTTATAGTATACCCGATTTTTGTGCTTATAAATCCTAAGAGTTACAATAACCTGATTCCGGGCATGTATTTCAAGGCGTTTTATAGAATTAGCACCTGCTCGAAGCAGGTGCTAATGTTTTAGTTGTTTTGGGACGTTTTCAAAAATGCTTGACAGAGTATATTGATGAATTGGAACTGGAGTGGGCATATTTTCTACTAAGAAATCACATAAGGAGCTGTCGTCATGCTGGTACTGAAATACAAAATTTGGTTCGAGGAAGAAGGAAAGGTCTTTGGCAAAGGGCCTTATGACCTGCTGTCCTGCGTGGAAAAACACGGTTCCTTATCGGAGGCTGCAAAACAGCTGAATATGTCTTATACGAAGGCATTCAACTTGATTAAGAGCATCGAAGGTAGGTTGGGGTATGAGTTGATTGCCACTAAGGTTGGCGGGGCCAAAGGGGGCGGGGCTACACTGACAGAGGAGGCAAAAGAACTTATGAACATGTATCAGCTATTCATGTTAGAGTGCGAATTCAGCCTGAAAACTATTTTCGAAAAGTATTTTGTTAAAGACGAAAAGTATTTTGTTAAAGGTGACCATTGACTGAGAATTTTAAATCCGTTATACTTACATGTGTATAACGGATGCGGAATCAAGACGTTATGCTAATTTCACGGAGGTGAGAATGTTGGATAAAGTCTTGAGTTGCAAGCGTTTAAGATTTATGGGCGTGATTGTGATCAGTCTGATGATGACTCTTGTTTTTACAGGGTGTGCCAAGATTGAAGATGAAACGGTCTCTAAAGAGATATATGTCTATGCTGGATCAGCTAGCAAACCGGCAACCGAAGAAGCGACTCTGCTGTTCGAGAAAAAAACGGGAATTAAAGTGAACCTGATCTTCGGAGGTTCCGGATCTGTATTGTCTCAAATGGAACTGAACAAAAAAGGCGATCTCTATTTCCCAGGGTCCTCGGATTTCATGGCAAAGGCCGTCAAAAAAGATTTGGTCTTTTCCGATACGGAACAGAAAATCGTCTATCTGGTGAACGCCATCAATGTTCAGAAGGGAAATCCCAAGAACATCCAGACACTGAAAGATTTGCTTAAGCCAGGAGTGAAGGTGGCCATAGCCAATCCGGAAACAGTCTGTGTAGGTCTTTATGCCACTGAAATTCTGGATAAGAATCTAACTCCTGATGAAATGAAGCAATTCAAATCGAACTTGATCAACTATACAGAGAGCTGTGAAAAAACAGCTACTGCCATTTCGCTGAATACCGTGGATGCAGTCATTGGTTGGAGTGTCTTTCAATACTGGAATCCAGAACGCATAGAGACCATCCCATTGGATAAAAGCCTGATACAGAGGATCGGATACATTCCGATTGCCATCTCAAAATATACAGAAAACCGGGATGCGGCTCAGAGTTATATCGATTTTCTAGTGTCTGATGAAGGTAAAGAAGTATTCAAGAAGTATCACTATTTTGCTTCTGAAGAAGAAGCAGAAGCATATATTGGAAGTCCTAAGGCGGTAGGTGGAGAATTTGAACTTTCGAATGACTGGATTCAATGACAAATTGAAAGTGACCACGATTTTATTTGCGGCACTGACGTTTGCGTTTTACCTGATTCTAATTGCTTCTTTATTTAAGTTTATCAGCAAAGACAGCTTGTTCAGCGTTCTTTTTTCGGAGAGAACGCTTTTCTCCATTACAATCAGTGTGGCTGCTTCCCTCGTTGCGGTAGCACTGGCTGTCATCATTGGGATTCCTGCGGCGTATGCCTTATCGCGGTATGAATTTCCTGGAAAGAAAGCGGTGGATCTGCTGTTGGAACTCCCTATGGTGGTTTCTCCTGCAGCTGTTGGGGCAATTATCCTGTTCTTTTTCAATACACAGGCGGGAAATTTCTTTCAAACCCATGTTCAGCAGGTGGTGTTCACCTTCTATGGCATTGTATTGGCACAGTTCACGACCATTCTGGGTGTTGCAATCAGAATGATCAAGAACGGGTTCGATGAGGTTCCCAAACGCTATGAGCAGGTTGCTGGATCTTTGGGTGCTAGTTCTTGGGATGCATTTCGGGTTGTAACCCTGCCGCTGTGTAAACGCAGTATTTTGTCTTCAATCATTCTTTCGTGGGCTAAAGCGATGGGGGAATTTGGGGCTACTATCACCGTGGCGGGCACCATGGCTATGAAAACAGAAACCTTGCCCATTGCAATCTATATGCGGTTGTCTTCTGCAGATATCACCGGTGCTGCTGGACTGATTCTGATTCTTTTGGTCACAGGGTTGTTATCCCTTGTTGCTGTACGCTGGATTACGGGGGGCAAAAGCTATGCTTGAAGTGAAAAACCTGTGCGTATCGGCTGGCGCGATGAAGATAGACTCTATAACTATATCAATCCCTGAAGGGGGATGTCATGTGCTGTTGGGCGCTACCGGCAATGGTAAAACGGTTTTGCTTGAAACCATCGCAGGCATCAGAAGTGCCGAATCTGGTCAAATCATTGCCGGCGATCGGGACATTACGGGACTCCCGGCCAATCTTAGGCATATTGGGTATGTGCCCCAGAATTTGTCGTTGTTTCCGCATCTTAGTGTCAAAGAAAACATCTATTTTTCATGGCGCTTTAAAAAAAACATATCGGACGCCTACAAAGAGGAAATGGCGGATATCTGCGGCATGTTAGAAATAGATAAGTTGCTGGACCGCAGCATTGGGAATCTCAGCGGGGGTGAAAGACAGCGCGTTGCCTTGGCCAGAGCTTTAGCCAATGATCACAAAATCTTGCTTCTGGATGAACCATTCACTGCTCTGCATCAAATGCTGAAGATTGAACTATGGAGTATGATTAAAGATTTGAAAAAGAAGTATGGATTGACAATTTTATTGGTCACCCACGATCTGGATGAATGCGATTTTTTAGCGGATACCATCAGCGTGATTCATGAAGGACGGATTCTGCAAACTGGAACTAAGGATACCGTAATGAAGCGACCTCGGAACAGAATTGCGGCAGATTTGCTGGGGTATTTTGCGTCTTTGTGCAGGATGTCGTCGATGTTCTTGAACGCTTGCTCGAACAATTTGCCCCGTCTCATCAAGAATCCCGATTGCGTCACTCTTGGGATTGTCGTAAGTCCCCCTGCTCGGAGCGCAAACTCTCCGTTGGTTCATCGTATCGATTGCCCGGTGGGCTGTACATAAGGGTCGATACGCCGGCACTCTATCGCCACTGAGCGCTCTCACCACCGCGCGCCCGAGGTGCCCCCTATGCCCATTTGCAGGATTCTGGTGCTTGCTTCAGTGACAAACGAATGACAAACGCCCCCAACAACGAAAACAGGCCAGAAGCTTTTGGGCTTCTGACCTGCGTAAGTTCTTGGTCGCGGGGGCCGGATTTGAACCGACGACCTTCGGGTTATGAGCCCGACGAGCTACCAGACTGCTCCACCCCGCAATGTTCAGTTCGCCTTGCGGCGGACGCACAGAATAGCATCCTGCT
>JBBRGL010000156.1:0-6670 GCA_038240675.1 Peptostreptococcales bacterium | reverse complement strand
CAAAACTCGGCATCATCAGTGCACACACCATTAAAATCAGTCCCCATTTTTTCATCGGATTGCCCTCTCCCTCTCTTTAAGAAATCCTAACCACTTTGTGATTATTCGTCCTTTATATCGCCTTGCTAACATCACTGTTATTATTTTGCATGCATTAGGGTTATGTTACCATAATTGCTAGCAACGAGCAAGTGCTTTTCAGTTCAAATGCGCAAAAAGAGGATTCACTAGGAGAACCGCTCGGAGATTCAACCTCGCTAGCAGAAAAAGACAGGGCAAGTTGTTCTCCTTACCCTGTCTCAAGCTTATTCGCCCCTCATCGCCTTTCCGCTAGGCCAAAAGGCTGATTCCGCTAGGGCCAGCGGCCCAATTCCACTTCTTACCGCGCTTCAACTATTATCACCCAATCACAAATTGTGTTTGACTGCCAATTGCTGTGCTGTGGACTTCCAGGCGTGTATCGATGCGCTCTTTGAGTTCCTGGACGTGGGATATGATTCCCACTAAACGGCCCGTTTTTTGGAGGTCGACGAGGCAACTGATGGCACTGTCTAGGGACTCTTGATCCAAGGTGCCAAACCCTTCATCGATGAACATGGTATCCAGTTGTACGCCGCCGGCGTAGGACTGGACCACATCTGCAAGTCCTAGGGCCATGGACAAGGAGGCTTTAAAGCCTTCGCCGCCCGAAAGGGTATTCACATGCCGTGATTTGCCCGTATAATGATCGAACACCTCAAGCTCAAGGCCACTTTTCGCGTTGCTTCTCTCCCTTTCTTCGGTTCTTGCCAGCTTGTATCTTCCGCTGGTCATTTGATTGAGTCTGATATTGGCGGCTTTTATAATATCCTCTAAGAAAGTAGCCAGTACAAAGCGCTCAAAGGTTACGCCTTTACTGTTGTTGCCTTTTGCAACTCTTGCCAAATGTCCAATGATCTTATACCGCTCTTCTTGTGTGCCAATTTCTAAACCAATAGCTTCGATGGCCTTGATACGGCTTGTATTGTTGAGAATACGGTGGTTTAGAAGACTACTTTGATCGGACAATGCCTTGTTTTTGATGCGCATGGTCTCAATAACCCCTTCAAACACCGCTAAATCGTGAAAAACAAGGTCCCTTGTCTGATTTTCCAATTGTTCGAACTGCACTTTGAGGGTTTGAAGCGCCTCGGTATGAAGCTTAATTTTTTCTTGGTAAAGGGCCATTTCCTCACGGCTGAGTTTGGCACTTTGATATGCCTCTTGATCCTTAAACTCAGACGCTAAAACAGGCCTTTCAAAATCTTCCCTCGCCTTCTCTAAATGCATTTGGCAGTCTTTGAGGTCTTTGGTCTGTTGATCCTGCTTGGCGGTGAGGGTTATAAAATTCTTCTGTGACGCGTCGTATGCGCTTTTCACATTTTGAAGCTTGTCCTCTGAACGTTTCTGTAGGGTCTCTTGTTCCAAAATTGCTGCTGAAAGTGCGCTCAGCTTTCGGATAGCCTCAGGGATTTCTTGAAAAATATTTTTAAGTGCAGCGTTTTCTTCCGTGAACCGAATAGTTGTCTGTTGATGCACAGTAGCTGCAATGTCTCTATTTGCCTCTGCCTTTTGGAGGGTTTGCTTCAACTGTAGAGACTCAGACTCAAAAATTTGATGCTGCTCACTCCGTTTTTGCAAATCTGCAATTTCTGCAGCCATTGCTTTTCGGCCTTGCACATTTTCACCCACTCGGTGCTTAATAACTTCTAAAGTTTCACCCTCCGTCAGTCCCTCAATCTCAAGAGTCTCTAGAGACGCAAGTTCCGACAGAAGTTCAGAAACCAAAGAATTTAGAGCACTCACCCGCTCCTCAAGAACACTTGAACTTTTGCTCCATTTGAAAAACGTCGCTTCCTCGGTCTTGACCCGCTCCTCAAGAACACTCAAGTCCTCTATGGATAGTGCTGTCCCTGTGAACTTAGCTAGCTTCTCATGATGGGTCGAACCACATACAGGACAGGGGTCCCCTTCTTGTAAGGGCATAGCCAATACGGCGGCTTGATTCATCTGCAGGGACAAGTTGCCTTGCGCGTAAAGGCTCCGACTCTCGCTCAGTGCGTGTAACACCGCTTCTAATTTTACGACAGCTTCGCCGTGAAGCGTCTTTTGTTCATTTAAAGAAGTCAGTGTCTCAAGGAGTTTAGCAAGTTTTTTACCTCTATCCTCAAGGGTACTCAGTGCGCTTCTTTTTTCACCCTCATGTATTTTAGCATCCTTAGCTTTCATAGCAAGCCCTTGAAGTTCCTCTATGCGCTTCGTCGAAGCACCAATCACCCCGTAGCAGGTCTGTATATCCTTTTCAATGGCCTGAATTTCAAGGGTGGTGGTTTTTATAGCCGCTTCAATGGTGGCAATATTTTTGACCTTGTCTTCGTAAGAACGTAGTCTTGCAACCTCAAGAATAAATCCATTCCTCATGGCGTTCTTTTCAGGCAAATTCTCCTCTGCATAAGCAGCTTCTGCTTGGCGATTTTTGACAACCGCTTGCTCCAAATGAAGAGATGTTTCTTTTAGAGCCTTGTCTTTGTCTACCCATTCACTTGTGCGCGCCTTAAAATGGTCTTCAAAAGGAATAATACTCAATGCTTTTTCTGCATTTTTCATCTGCTCCTTGAGGGCTTCTACTGCACCAGACTCTTTTTCTTTATCAGCCAACTTTAAAGAAATACCATCCCTCAATGCGAGCTTATCATTGTGCTCTTTTGCTTTTTCTCTTTGTTCGATTTGCTTTTCGATCAACGTATTATTCTCTTGCATTTCATGGTGCACGTCATTCATCACCTGTTCATCCCGCTTAGTCTGAAGCTTTGTCAAAAGGACAATTTCGTCGACTAATTTGTCCTCAGCAGCGAGAAGTGCCTCAAGTTTGGCATCATCCTGACTTTGGATGTTTGAGATCTGCGTATTTCGAACGGTTTTGCTATTTCTTATTTCGTTAAAAAGTGCCTTTGACTGATCGTCCAAACTGTTTTGAATCAGGGCGTAAAGGCTTGTATCAAACAATTGCTGTAGGATTTTTTGTCTGTCTTCACTTGAGGAAGTCAGTAGCTTTTGGAATTCTCCCTGAGGAATCATCATAATCTGCTTAAACTGCTCGGCATTAATCCCAAGAAGTGCTTCCACTTTGTTTTTGACATGACTCAGGCCAGTGATCACAGTTCTCGGCTCCCCGTCCTCGATGATCAGTGTCGCTGTGGCAGGTTGCTCAGTGGTCCCTTCCCCTCTCAATCGGGGTTTCATTTGCTTTGGTATGCGGTGTATAGAGTACTGAATGCCTTTCAACTCAAATTCAAGGGACACTTCAGTCAGAAAATCATCTGATGAGAAATGGCTTCTCATACTGTCCGTAGGCCGCATAGAGCCACTGGCTTCACCGTATATCGCATAGCTTATAGCATCAAAAATCGTTGTTTTACCAGCGCCTGTAGGCCCTGTGATCAAAAACAAATTGCGATTGCCAAGCTCTTTAAAGTCGATAATCTCTTCCTCTCTATAGGGTCCAAAAGCTTTCATGGTCAGTTTAATCGGGCGCATTAGGAAGTCCTCCGCTTTTGTTCAATGGCGTCTACGAGGTCTGCAATCACACATCTTTTCTCATCCACAAATACTTCCCCAGACATTTCTTCATAAAACTCCGCAAACAAATCCACGGGGCTTTTGCTGACAAAATCACTGCTCGTTTTTGTAAGGCCCTCTCCCGCTTCCCTGTCAAACCCTTCTTTTTCAAGCCGCAGAATATTGGGATATACGGCGCGAAGCTTGCTCATAGCGTCAATCAGCTCTCCTCTATCCGTCAAAATTGCCATTATATAATCATCGGTATTTTCAGTGGTGTACACGTCTTTATGGATCAGGTCTTCCAGTGTCCCTTTGATCACCCGCAGATCCCTGATGGGTTTAAGTTCAATCAAACGAATATCGACTTTCCCAAGTCCGTCCATTTCCATAAGCGTGACGGATTTCTTTTGAGTCGCTTCTGAGAAAGAATACTTAAGCAACGACCCTGCATAACGGATGTGCTCGTGCTTGACCTTTTGAGGTCTATGCAGATGGCCCACGGCGACATAGTGAAAAGGCTCAAAGTAGTCCACGTTCACCATCTCTGAACCGCCAATGGACAGAGGTCTTTCGGAATCAGATGTTTCAAGTGGAATGGCGCCCATCATATACGCATGGGCAATACAGATATTCCTTTTGCTTTTGTCTATGTTTTTTTGAATCCTGTCCATAATTGCATTCATGGCAGAATCATGATCCCTAATGGCATCATCGCCATACAGTTCTCTGACTACAGCGGGTTCTGAGAAAGGAATGGGATAAAAATTCACCTCACCATATTCATCCTCCACCACAATGGGTTCTATGGTTTTAGAAATATGTCCGGCGATAAAAAGGCCTTGATTCATCAGCATTTTACTTGCAAATCCCACGCGGTCGGGGCTGTCATGGTTGCCAGCAATGACAATCACAGTAATCCTGTGCTTCAAAATAATCTCAGAGAGCATCTCATCCAACAATTCCACAGCTTCCACAGGCGGAATGGACCGATCATATAAATCCCCCGTGATGAGGAGGACCTGTGGTTTTTCTGTTTCGATCAACGCCACAAGCTGACTCAGAATCACCCTCTGATCCGATGTCATATGAACGCCATGCACGAGTTTGCCAATATGCCAGTCCCCAGTTTGTAAAATCTTCATGGTGGTCTCCTTTTAAGTGTGATTCGAAAATACCCGCTTGACCAAACGTGCAAACTCTTTGTACTGCGTAAGATCTGAAAGTGCACTCAAAGAGTCCACCAAGGATTCATAATACCACCGCTGATCTTCTACCCCTGCGTTAAACCGCTCCCAAAACGCTCCCCCGTGTGCCTCAAAATCCTTTTCCATATCAGAAAGGTTAGAGAATTTGTCACAAAGTGCAATCAACTGAATATCTCTTTTGGCCGTCTTTAAAAAGTGAATGGTATGGTCCTTGCGGTCCTTCCAGGTACCTTCTCTATCGGGTTCACTTGCCCCTAAAATCAGGTTCAACACCTCTTCTCCGAAGGCATCCGAAATTTCGGATTCAGTCGCACGTGTATCCTCAAGAGTATCATGGAGTATGCCCGCCACCACGACTGGTTCCCTCGCCTGTAGCCGTTCAAGCAACATCCCCACATGGATAGGATGTTCGATATAGGCCATTTGTGTGCCTTTTCTAACCTGTCCATGATGCGCCATAATGGCGAATCGAATTGCTTTTTTGAGCATGTGATTCCTCCCACTTTACACCTTATTTTAAAAAATTACCTCAAAACCAGTTGTGAAATTAAGCCCTTACAACCAACTATGAGCCTTAATGTTGATTCAATATGTATTCAATAGAACGCTCTTTTATTATATCAGATAGAACATTGCCGAAAGAATGAAATTGAAAAATTTGCATATTCTTGTTCAGGCAACACCCTAACCACTATACAGTCTCGTAAACTCTGGATTTCATGTCTATTTTCAATGTTGTAGAATCGGTACTATCTGACCCAGGAGGGCGCGGAGAGAGACCACTGAAAAAGTCTGGTTTTAGAGGCCAATCAAAAGGAAAAAGTTCGAGGCGTGCGCCAAACGAGGACTGGAGCTTTAATCAGCGTATTTTTGAGAGCTTAACAGTTTCATCGTTAAGTGGGAAAATCCCGAAGGGAGTGTTCATGCTTGATTCATAAAGCATGAGACTTCTACTGGTTATCTCTTGAAGCCCGGAGTTTGGTGCAAAAACGAAGAAATTGCAGTTTTTCAGTGGCCTCCGCGGAGACCCTCCCCTAGGTAAGACATACGACAAATTTTATATTTGAATTGGAAATTTTGGTAGAGATTTTTTCTGTTTAAAACCCATTCAAAAGACCTAACGCAAAGGACGCCAAGGCACGGCAAGAAGCGTAAGGACGCGAAAAGGTTGGAATTTAAAGACCGGATGGACACACGGATCCATCCCTACGAAAACTATTTAAGACTGTTTGTGTATCGGCGGTTTGAATTTTTGATTTTGTTTGAGTAGGGTCAGACCCGTGTGTCTGACCGGGGTTTGTAATTTTGATAGTTTTTATGACTGTTTTTTATGGTTAGAGTGTCAAAAGGGCGTCTGCTTGAAACCCATTCAAAAGACCTAACGCAAAGGATGCCAAGGCACGGCAAGAAGCGTAAGGACGCAAAAGGTTAAAATTCAAACACTGATTAGGGTGTCAAAAGTCCGTAGTTGATCTTGTTCATACTGCATATAGTTCCGGAATGTTCAACAGGAACTATATGCAGTATGAATAATCGAGAAACTTACTTTTGACACTCAAATCAACACTTGGTTTTTTGATTTCTTTGTAGCATTCGTGGGCAACTTGGTACAACAACATTTGAATTGGAAATTCATAGTAGGGGAGGGTCTCAGTGCCCTCCTTGACCCCGATTCGAATCTCTTCGGCCGTATAGAGGGGTTCTATGATCTGCGCCATAGGGCCCATTGCCTTTGGATGCGCCAGATAGCCAAGTACCGCTGATGTAGCCGCTGTTTCGGGACTGACAAGATATACTTCTGCGTCCTCCGTTCCACACCGCCCCTTAAAATTCCGGTTAAAAGTTCGGAGTGACACCGCCTTTGACTTAGGCGCTTGACCCATACC
>JBBRGL010000155.1:0-6714 GCA_038240675.1 Peptostreptococcales bacterium | reverse complement strand
GACATTGTCATTGGGAATCCACCTTACTTGGGCGAGAAAAATAGCAAAGATGTTTTTACCAAGATCAAAGAGACGGAGTGGGGCAGTCGGCACTACGAAGGTAAAATGGACCTGTTCTATTTTTTTATCTACCGCGGACTAGAACTCATTAAGCAGCGTGGGGTACTATCCTTTATTACCACGCGCTATTTCATCACTGCAGATGGCGCCAAGCAGCTGAGGCAATTTTTGCATAGCAATGCACATTTCTTGTCTTTTTATACTATTCCACATAAAGCGTTTAAGTCTGCACAGGGACAGGATAACTGTTTGTTTTCACTGACCAAAGAATCCAGCGGATGTGTTGAAATCGGGGAAGTGGATAAGTGCTATGAACTGAATGTAAAGCTGAATCAACTTTCAGAAAAAAAACTCTATACACAAAAGGGAAATATGCTCATAGCTGAGTCTGAAATCGTATACGACATGTTACACGCTTTCACGATAGATTCCATTGGCCCTTTGAGGGATTTTTTTGAAGTGAATCAAGGCATCGTATCGGGGTATGATCGCCACAAAGCCGGCGATACCCATGAGCCAGTCTTTGTCTTTAATCCCGGAGAGTGTCGCAAAACCTCTGTTTTTCTAAAGCCATTTTATAAAAATAGCGATATTGAGCCTTACTTTGTCAAAAGAACTTCAGAGCGCCAAATTCTGTATGTGACCCATAAGGATCATTTGGATCAAGGGGATTGGGAATATCGGCATCTTTTGCCTTACAGGGCTAAACTCACAGAACGGCGCGAGTTTAGAACAGGTGAGAGGCCTTGGTATGCCCTTCATTGGTCAAGAAATCCAGAAATTTTTACGGGCTTCAAAATTGTGGTCCCTCAGCGCAGCCGCCGCGGGAGTTTTGCCTTTCATGAAGGTCCTTTTTACGCCAGTGCGGACGTGTATTACATCACGGATAAAACGGGTGATTCCAAGGCCCTGATGGCGCTGATGATATACCTCAACAGCGCTGCCCTGGAATACTATCTCTATCACTTTGGCAAGCGCAAGGGGAATGATTTAGAGCTTTATGCAACGCCCCTACTTGACCTGCCTCTGCCTAAGGATGAAGGGTGGATTGAGCTTCTCTCAGCTCACGGAGAAACGATTTTCAAAAAGGGATGTTGCAGCGCTGAGGATAGGGACGTGGCTGACGCTTTGGTGTATAAAGTGCTCAAGTGGCAAGATGAAGCAATAAATAGAGTGATACAATTCAGCCGAAATAGGCAAAATCCCACATCGACAAAGTAATCCTTGTACGTATTGTCGTGCTCTATCTTTGCAAATTGTAATGATACACTATGAAAACGGTGGCTTAGAGGACTATACAATCCTTGGGCCACCGTGTTATATTGAGTCTGAGAGACAGATTCATGCATACAGCGGTTACACACTGTATGCTGCTATAGTGGAGGCATTATGAAAACAATGACAACAAGGGATTTAGTGATGGCAAGTTTATTTGCTGCTATGGTATTTATCGGCACGTATTTTTTTTCGTTTCGACTGCCGTCAGGCATTGGGTATATTCATCTTGGAGATACATTCGTCTACCTTTGTGGCGCTATATTAGGCCCTTTTGCAGGGGCTATGGCAGCCGGTGTAGGCTCTAGTTTATCGGATTTGATGCTTGGATATGCACAGTATGCACCAGTGACTTTTATCATCAAAGCAGCAGATGCTTTTATAGTAGGGATGGCTTTCAAAATAGCCATTCGTTCTCAAAATAGTTTGAAACGTAAAGTCGTCGTATTCGTTTTGAGTTCAGCCCTTGCAGGAATTGTGATGGTCATTGGTTACTTTGCCTACGAAATCTTCCTTTATGAAGTAGTGGGCGCTACGCCGGGCATTGTACTCAACCTTATTCAAGCGAGTTCAAGCCTTATTTTTAGCACAGTCTTGTTCGTGGCCTTTAACAACACCCCCTTGTCTAAAACCATCGGCGAATAAATGTGTCATAAATCACCACGAAGGCTTATAGAGAAAACGCTTGATTTCAGTTTCTGACTGAGATGAGGCGTTTTTTCAGTTTAAAAAGCGTCTAAAGGCAGGTGCGTCGTGAGCTTATGGTTCAGATGGTGGCCTCTTCTCAGAAGAATTTGTTTCTATTCCTACGAAATTGCGATAAAATGGATATGACACAGGGTACAGAGGAGGATGATCATGGAATTGATTGCACTTGGGACCTATGGTCCATATCCTAAAGAAGGCACAGCGACTTCTGGTTATCTACTGAGCGTCGAAGGCGCTTCTTATCTCTTTGATATGGGTAGTGGCGTTTATGCCAGGTTGGTGGAGACACTTAAAGATTTAGATACGCTTCGAGGG
The DNA here is from genome assembly GCA_038240675.1 of Peptostreptococcales bacterium. Classification (GTDB taxonomy): domain Bacteria; phylum Bacillota; class Clostridia; order Peptostreptococcales; family Acidaminobacteraceae; genus JBBRGL01. Next base: position 4,356 of record JBBRGL010000155.1, on the reverse strand, counting down.
GTCTTCCTCACACATCTTCATTTTGACCACATTTCAGATATTTCTGTTTTTAAATATGCGGTAAACTTCAAAAAAGAACGGGGGCTTATTTCAAAGACGCCTCAACTCTATCATCCCAAAACACCTGAAGCTACTGCCAATAGTTTGATTCACGGGGAGACTTTCGTTCACCACTTCATAGATGCAAATTTTGTATATCAAGATGAACATGTCAGAATTCAGTTTGTTCCCATGCACCATCCAGTAGAAACTTATGGCGTTCGCGTTGAGTCACAGGGGAAGGTCTTTGTGTATACGTCAGATACAGCCTATTTTGAGGGTCTTTCAGACTTTATAAAGGATGCAGATTTACTCATCATCAACTGTGGCTATCTCGACAAAGACAAACCTCAAAATCCAAATCATTTGTCCTCCGGTGAAGTGGCCGAACTTGTTCAAAAGGGAAATGTCAAAAGGGCTCTAGCAACTCATCTCTTTGCTGAGAATGAACGGCACGTCCACGAGACGGAAATTCAGACTTATGGGTTGCCAGAGCTGAGCCTCATTGAAGAAATGAAAGTATACACCCTAATCCCCCTATAATATTTTAAAGGAGTGAACACTGATGGCAGTTTTTTTGCAAGAAGGTCATTTGGTCGAAATAGACTATGAAAAGGCAAACGGAGAGGTTATGAAGTTTAAATCACTTGTAGAAAACGTGACTTCTGACGAACTACTCAGCGTTTATGCCCCGATGTATAAAGGGACAACTTACCCACTTAATGTCGACGATGCACTTAAAATATTCTATTCAGTTTTGAATAGGTCCACTGGAAAATATGATATTTATTCATTTAATGCACAGGTTATTTCAAGGATTCGCAAGGATAATATCGCTATGCTGCGCATTAAAAAAGTGACAGAGGTCATACAGGTTCAGCGTAGAGATACCTACCGCTTATCTTTTGTGAAGAAAATGGCCATAACCATGGAGGTGGGCGAGTCTGAGAAGACCATAGAAATCCTATCGAAGGATATTTCCGTTGGGGGGATTCGGGGAATTGTTTCTCAGTCTCTGACTGTGGGTCAAGAAATTGTATGTCATTTGTTTTTGTCAGATTCGGAGCATTACGATATTTATGGATTTGTCCTTTCTTCCGGTCTTGTAGAGGATAGTCGACTTAAATATGAGGTAAGAATTCAGTTTCATAAAGTCAATCCCGATATTCTCAAAAAGATGGTCAATTTTATCAATAAAGCTCAGGCAGATATGATTAAAAGACTTTCTTCAAGTAAGCATGATCAGCTTATGCGCCAAGCCCTAGGGGAGACCACGAGCTATCCCGATAGTAAGAGGGAAAAAAATGATTGTATTTTTAGCTGGGTCAACTATGCACCTTTTTTCCTTTGGGTGATTTTTGCAGGTTCATTGCTTGTGTTCATGTCAGGTATGCCCGCTACAGAGTACCCTCTTCAGCGTTTCTTCAACTTTATTTACCGCAGAGGGTGGAATTATACCTTGCTTCAAAATAGTTTGTACATGATGTTTGGGACCCTTGTATTGTCTGCGATTTCTATATACTTAAACCAGCTGAGATTGAAACGAAACTATGACTATTACCGATCCACTTATTTTGTTTTGACGACCCTTTCCATTGTGATGATTATCGTTATTGCCAGTATAATTGTCACGACACAAGGCTAAAAAAGGAGTTTTTATGAACCGCTACAAGGTTTATTCTGAAGAATTGAAGAGAGCCTTCGGCGAAAAAGTCTACAAAATTCCCATTCACCTTCCTTGTAGCTGTCCTAACAGGGACGCTATCACCAATAAAGGGGGATGTATTTTTTGTGGCGATTTAGCTGCAGGCTTTGAAGCGGGGCCTTCGTCACAGTCGGTCACTGAACAAGCGACACCTATTATGGCGCTTATCTCCAAAAAATACAAAGCCCATAAATTTATTGTGTATTTTCAAAACTACACCAATACTTATATGGCCCTCGATCAATTTGAAAAGGCCATTAGAGAAGCCTGCCGCATTGAAAACGTCGTAGGTCTTGCTATTTCAACTCGGCCAGACTGCATCAGCAAAGCGCAGCTCGATATTTTAAAAGAGCTACAGGTCAAGGGCTATCAAATCACAATTGAACTTGGACTGCAAACGGTCAATGTTGAAACCCTGCGCAAAATCAACAGAGGTCATGGACTAGCCAGCTTTATCGGTGCAGTCAATATGATCCATGGCTATGGGTTTTCCGTATGTGCCCATATAATATTGAACCTGCCCTGGGATCAGGATGAGGATGCCATAGAGGCCGCGGAGCTTTTGTCAGTCCTTCATGTGGAAGAAGTGAAGCTTCATTCACTCTATATTTTAAAAGACACGGTGCTAGGGGATTTGTATGCATCGGGTCAACTGCCCGCGCTTATCTCAAAAGATGCCTATATTCATCGGGCAATTCTCTTTCTGGAGCATCTTGATCATACCTGCGTTATCCAGCGGTTTTTTGCCCGTGCCCCTGAAGAACAAAGTCTCTTTTGCAATTGGGGACACAGTTGGCGCAAGCTGAAAGACGCACTTGATCTGGAGATTGAAACTCGGGACACTTATCAAGGGCGGCTTTACCAGATTCCTCATGCCAAAGGGCTCAGAGAAGGTATGAAATGAAAAAATTGATTATTTGGGATATTGATGGGACGCTAATGGAGTGTAGAGGTGTGGGAAGGCTTGCCCTGAACCTGACGCTACAAGAAATTTACGGCATTGAAGAAGGATTTAAGACCATCAATTTCGCGGGGACTATCGACAGACAAATCATCGATGAAGCACAGAAACTTCATCAACTCTACCCCTTTGACGAAGCAGCCTTTTGGAATCGATACAAAGATGTTTTGAGGGTTGAAATCAAGAAAAACCCCCAGATAAAAATGATTGAAGGCGTTCAAAGTCTACTCGAAACCCTCAGCGCGGAGCCAGATTTATACCATGTGATTTCGACGGGGAATGCGGAGGTGGGGGCGTGGGTGAAATTAGAGGAAACCTATTTGTCTGCTTATTTTAAGCATGGCGTCTACGGGGATCAGGCTGAAAATCGAACAGCTCTGGTATCGCGGGCTATTGAGAAGGGACGAGCACAATTTGACCATTGGTTTTTAGAAAATGAAATATTTGTGGTCGGTGACACGCCCCTCGATATAGAGGCTGCTAAAAATAATGGCGTTCATTCCATAGCTGTTGCTACGGGACGGTACACAGTGGAGATGTTGACAAATTATCAACCGGAATATGTCTTTCCAAATTTCATGGATCAGCAAGCAGTCCTAAAGGCCTTCTCCCTTATTGTAACGCAAGGGATTATGTCTTCTGAATAGTAGATAGATTAGGGAGTCAAAAGTCCGTAGTTGATCCTATTCATACTGCATATAGTTCCGGAATGTTCAACTGGAACTATATGCAGTAGGAATAATCGAGAAACTTGCTTTTGACACTCAAATCAAGATTTCAGTATCGATTTTCAATGTAAAGCAATCATCATATTAAGTGCAACACTCAAATCATGAGCATAAAGTGACCTAAACTGGTCTCGACCCCAAAACAATCACTCCCATACAACCGTCCCACAACTACCGTCCCACTACTGTCCCTCGCGAAGCGCCGAACTACCCTTCTGATTCACTATGCTATTCTAAAAAATGATGTGTTGCAGGACATTTTCCATTTCACATCACAGAAAGCCCTGCCTCTCGTGCAAGCTTATTATTTGAGAGGTGTTTTTTTTGTTCAAAATCTGATAAAATAGGTCTAAAGAAGTGCAGGTTTTAATGCCTGAATTTGCAAAGGTGGAGAGAAGATGAATACCATAAGAGAATGGCAAAGAATGCTCATCCCCTATGAGCAAGCAGTTGAAGAATTAAAAGTGAAATTCAAGTCCATACGCAATGAGTTTAGAGATTTGAATGAATACTCCCCCATTGAATTTGTCATAGGCCGTGTCAAAAAGATTTCAAGCATTATCGAGAAATCTAAGCGGCGTGAGATTCCAGATGATCAAATTGAAGAAATGATGGAGGATATTGCAGGCCTACGGATCATGTGCCAGTTCAAAGATGACATTTATAAAGTGGTGGAACTCATCCGCAGTAGAGATGGCAGGGATTTAAAAATCGTCTATGAAAAGGACTATATAGAATATACCAAAGAATCGGGATACCGAAGCCACCACATTATTATTCGCTATCCAGTACAAACCGCTTTTGGTGAAAAAGAAATATTGGTAGAGCTACAAATACGGACCTTGGCTATGAATTTTTGGGCGACTATAGAGCATTCCCTCAACTACAAATACAAATCCAACATCCCTGACAATGTAAGGGAT
>JBBRGL010000154.1:0-6758 GCA_038240675.1 Peptostreptococcales bacterium | reverse complement strand
AATGGAATAGCTATCATAGGGTTCTCCTTTAATTTAGTCCTCTATGATAAGTATTCGACATAAAAACGCAGTTTCCTTTTTGAAATTCATGGAAATTTAAAACTATTTGTTTTGCTTAGGACTTCTGCGGAATATGCGTCACAAAGTAATACTACAGGAATTTGATATTTCTCAGCAATATCAAACGCACGTATTGTTTGATAGAAAGCGTCTTTATGCGTACGCGGCGCTATCACCATACGTGGAAACTCACCCTGTGCAGCAGATATCACAAACTTAAGATCTGCCTGTTCCGTACGCGTCGGCAAACCTGTAGCAGGTCCTGGTCTTTGAGCATTAACAACGACGAGCGGTGTCTCTGTCATGCCTGCAAGTCCAAACGCCTCTACCATCAACGAAAACCCTCCACCCGAAGTACTCGTCATGGATCTCGCTCCGGCGTAAGAGGCACCTATAGCCATATTAATAGCCGCAATCTCGTCTTCCGCCTGTTCAACTACTACCCCCATCTCGCGACTTTTTGACGCTAGATATACCATTATAGGGGTAGCCGGAGACATCGGATAAGCACTGTAAAATCTGAGCCCAGAAGCTATGCTACCGAGAGCTATCGCTTGACTACCCGAGAGTATCATCCAATCCCCAAAACGGCCTTTAAGTTTTGAATACCGCTTATCAACAGTTTTATAGCCTTCATTAATTGCTTGAACATTAATATCTATATATTCTTCATCTAAAAAACTGCTCAATACGCCTTCAACATTGTCAACACTCTCACCAAATAGTTTCAAAATAACACCGATAGCTATAGTCCCAGAAACTCTTGAGTTGCCAAGCTCATTTGCCATATCGTTCATCGGTACTTTTATAGCGCGTTTATCATCTGTTTTTATGCCGCTTTCGCACAATATGAATCCGTCCTCTTTTAATTCAGGACCGTGTACCCCTATAGTCTCTTCATTTAGCGCTATTATCCCGTCAAGTTCATAGCTATGTGAGAGGACTTCATCCGTGCCAAAACGTATGATAATAAAATTATGCCCACCACGAACCCTTGACATGAAATCCCTGTACGTGAAAACGCTGTAACCAAATCGCTTCATCAATTTCTCCAAAATACCTGCCGTTGTATCTATCCCTTGTCCGGCAGCGCCACCAATTAATAAATTGTACATATTCCACTCCTTTTACGCCACCCCTTTGCAAAACATGACCAGTGTGTTTTTCGAACTGCTTAGCTATAGATAGGGTTTTGTATTTATTTAAATCCGATTTTAGGATTTTAGTAGTTTCATAATTGATTAGGGTGTCAAAAGACCTTAGTTGATTATATTCATACTCATATAGTTCCGGATTGTTCAACTGGAACTATATGTAGTATGATATTCGAGAAACTTACTTTTGACACCCTAATCAATAAGTGAATCTAACAAGTACTTACCCACAATCGGAGCAGTGAAACAATTATTACCATTACCACAATCACCGGATTTTCAGCATTTATCGCCAAAAGTGACTTATTGATCGTACTCTTTTTAACGATTTGCGTGATAATAGTACTCCAATTTGATATAATGTAAGGTATAAGCATCCTATAGGAGGCATCATGCATTTATTCAAGCGCGTCTTTTTTATTTTTCTGATAATTGCTTCTCTTGCTGTTTCTTTACTGTTATTGAGCATGTAATTTTTTTCATATAATTTTTCTAAAGCAATAGAATCTATTGAAGTTGATGAAAAAACTTCGGCACTTGATGGCTTTGTAGATCGGATTAGTCAAGAAATCGATACAAGAGTTTCAGATAATGCAGTGTGGGACGATTTATTCGAAAAAGTCCAAACCATTGACATCAAATGGATGGAGGCAAATGCGACAAAGTACATCTACGATCAAGACGAATTCGCTGTTGACTATGTCTATATTGAAAACAGCAAAATGACGTATACGGCTTCTTATGGCGATATAGAATGGTTGGTCAACGAAAATTTTTATAAAGACATGAAATCATCTAGAAAACCCAAATCAGGTTATTTTGAACACAATGGACAGGTCGTTTACTTAACGGGCTACCCTATTACAAAAACGAATCAAACTGGGCATGCTGGATGGCTCGTTTTGGGCCGAAACATAACCCCCTATCTTACCGATAACATTTCAAGTGTTCTAGGTTCAAATCGCATTGCATCCATTCAGTTTAACACCTTAGCGATTACGCAAAACATTCAACACATTCAAGGTTATTTGTATCTAAACCATACCTTTGAGCTAGAAGATAATCATGAGCCCATTATTGTCACAATTGCTATGTCATTCAAAAAAATCACTCAAATCATCGCCAATTACAGATTATCTATAGTATTTGTCATTTTCATAACGTCAATAATCGGATTATCTGTCCTCTTCTATTTTATCAACAAATTTGACCATATGTTTAAAAGCACAATTGACAGCATCACGCATATTGCAAATGGGCAATATCTAAATCAATTAAAAAGTGGAGACATATACGAAATCAATGAACTCTCAGTAAGTGTAAATATGCTGACGGAGAATATCCGATTACAACAACAAAAAATTGAGAAAAGCTATTTCGAAGGTATACAGACATTGGTAAAAACATTGGAAATGGTAGATTCCTATACAAAAGGACATTCAGAGCGCGTTTCTTTTTATGCCGTTGAAATTGCTAAAAATTTAGGATGGGATCAAGACGAAGTCGAAACAATCCGCATCGCAGCGCTGATGCATGATATCGGCAAGATTGGCGTGCCGAGTGACATTTTAAATAAAACAGGAAAATTAACCTTCGATGAATTAGAAATAATCAAACAGCATCCAATCATCGGATTTGAAATTTTAGATATATCAGATATGTTCTCTAACGTTAAAGAAATTATCAAGTATCATCATGAGCGATACGACGGAAACGGGTATCCAATGAATTTGCATGGACTCGATATTCCTATTGGAGCCCGATTATTATGTGTAGTCGATAGTTTTGATGCGATGACAACAAATCGCTCCTATCGTTCAGCCATGACAGTCGAGAACAGTGTGTCCATCATACAATCTGAAATTGGCCGACAGTTTGATCCATTATTTGCTGTAGAACTCATCAAGCATGCACAAAATTTGTATAATGATGCGAATAGGATCTTTAGACACGCAAGTGTTGAGGAAATTGAATAGCGAAAACGAACTAAATCAGGGGGCTTGTTCTGACCCCCTAATCTTTTTCTTGAAGCATTTGTTTTAAAGCGTATTATACTATGTAACGCCTCGGGTTATTTGAGGCGGTTTTTTACTTTTCGCATGACGCCTTTTTTGTCTTCGTGGAAAAGGCGGTGGATTTCTTTGAGCATGACGGTATCACTTCTGACATCGTGATGTACAAGTTCTGCATCTTGCGTTAAGGCGTCAAAGACCTTTTTCAAGCCCGGTCTAAACCCTAATCCACAGTACTCTCTAAATTCATCCTGAAAATCAATAATGTTAAACTCAAGTTCGCCTGCAATGTTGATGCTCGCTTTGTAGATCGCTTCAAGGTCTGAATTTCCCCACACCAAAATTTCATCTTCAGCTGCAATGTTATCAATAAGTTCGTCGTAGATGTCTTCAAAATAAGGCATCTCTAATAAGTCAGCTTTGGCGATCCCCGTTAATTCTGTGCAGTATTCCGAAACCTCAAAGTCTTCATCATCTGGGTGAATGAGACTTGTAAGTTCGAATTGATTGTCTTGAGAGAGCACGCAGATTGCGATGATGGTCTCTTCATCCACATGGTATGCATCACATAAAAATTCTAAATCCATAAAAAATGTATTCAAATGAGTCACCTAGCTTTCAAGTTCTTGAATGAGTGTGTTCATGACATTGAGGGCGTCGTCGTCTAGATGATCTCGGCCACCTTTTTCCAATTTTAGTGACGTTAAAAATTCCAGTCTGTCTTTTAGACGTGCAGTGAGTTTTTTAAGATACTCAGGATCGTTCATATCGGGCACAAACCCATCAATTTCAATAATTTCAAGGTCAGAAAAGTTACCCCACTTGACAAAATTCGCCGTCTGATCAACTATGGATTCAATAATTGAAATGGTGATTTCTTTTCCGATTTTCTTATCTCCAAAGAAACTCGTATTGAGAATATAACAGTCGACATTGTTGCGCTCAAACAACTCCGAAAACTTGATATAATCGTTTTTGAGTGGATAGGTCCTAAAAGGGTTTGCATAGGGCTCAATAACCAAAGACTCTATGTCCATTCCGTCGGTCAATCTTTCAGCCGTTGTTCTTTTAGTGGCAAGGGTTGCGCCTAAAATCGACGCAAGTTTAGCACTTTTGATTTTGATCACAGGCGGAAGAGTTGGGTCTTTCATAAGCCAAGCCACTGCATTGACCGGTTCAGTAAATTTGTCTACACGGTTGCTTGCCCAGAGTTTAGATTTGATGGCGCGTCCGTTGCCATTCCTGACATCTTCCGTGACTAAAACAAGTTTTCCGTCTTCATCTATGGCTGCGCCGCAGTTTTGAGCAGTTACGAGAAATTTATTACTGGGTGAACGGGGTGGATAATCCTGCGTTTTGTCAAAATAGGAGGGTTCTAAAGCAACTGACGATCCATCACCTGTTGAAATCACAAAAGCATCGTCGTGTAGTATTTTAATGGCGTACTTTCCGTTGTGGTTTTCATGGGTCAAGGTGGATTTACCTGAACCCGAGAGACCAAAAAACGCCATGACAAAGTTTTTGTTGTCCCCAAGGATATAATTTTTAAGACCACCGTGACATGCCGCATATCCATTGCGGTTTGCTATACCCCAAGCAAGTGTTAAAGTCCCTTTTTTATGTTCTCCAAAATACCGCATACCCAAAATAGCCGCGCAGTTTTGCTCAGGGTCAAATAGGGTTAGACCATAAGGATAGTCTTCATGGACCCAGTCGGGATCTGAAAATATAAAGATTTCACCTTCTTTTTCGATTATTTTCGAATTGACATACATCTCACTATAATAAGTGTTTAAGAATTGAAAATTCAAAAGCCAATTATACATCACATTTTCATAATGCTCTGGTATGAGAAGATGAGCGCCCATCATAAAGTCATGGTCTAGACCAATAAACGCTTCTGAATAGTACATTTTTTTAAACCGAGTCTGATAGATTGCTTCTCTCAAAATGCCTGCCATTTCTTCCGTATCCACATCGACTTCACCGACGATTTTGCGCGCAGCCGCACAACGACCCGTGACTAATCCATCATTAAAAAGGAGAACCTTTGATCCGATTTCAAGGCCTATAGCCTCGGGATTATACACATCCATATCCGTAACCACGGTGCCTGGGGACTTAGAAGCCAATGCGTAAGCTTCTTTTAAGGAATCCACTACGCTGACGTTGTTTCCGTAAAATGCCGTTTGTATTGTTGTTCTAATCTTGGACATAAATATGTTTTCTTTCCAACTTCCAAGCTTTGATTTCACACTCAAACCAACACCTCCATGAGAATTTTTTCAGAGAGTATCCAATCTATAACCAACTCCAAAACACAAAATCATTTGTTTTAGAGTTGGTTTTGTATTTTAAATCCTATACGCCTCATACCCTTTCCACAGGATATTAACGCGGAATCACTCAATTTTGTCGACTCATTCAGTGATCAAAAAAAAACACATTTCACTGTTTTTTAACCCACTTAGTACCATCGAATACCCAAATCTGGTTTTCAACGCCATTCCCCAAAGTATCCATCACACCTTCAACGTGGACCTCGTCGCCTTTTGCAAAATTGTCTTCCGATATGACCACTGCGATTTCTTGGTATTCTGCATCATAGGCGGGTTCGCGGTAAAGTGTATTCACAGCACTGACAAACGTGACCGTCTGGCCATTTATACTTTTCTCATCTAACCCACTTAGGTTGTCGGTCACCCCTAAATAGACTTTATAAGCCTTGGTGTAGGATTTCATGTACCCAATGACAGGCCCTACTGTATCTTCACCTCTATGTTCAGAGACAGAGAGTTTTAAATGCGCTATGGCAAACTTTTTGTAGCCTTTAAGTGCAGGATCATCATAATCAAGAGACGATGTATACCCTTTTGTCTTAGATGTTTTTTCAAAAGAAAAGCTTAATGTTTTTCCATCTGACAGTTTATAAGGGACTTCTAGAAGCGTTTCTTCGGAATTCATAAAATCCATTAAGAGCTTTGTCGTTTCATAGTCAGGTCCAAATAGCGGGTGTACACTTTCATAAGACCCTTTGCCGATAAAGTTATTTTTGTCTTTACTTTGGGTGGCATTTTGGGTCCAAAAATCATAGTGGTCTCCTTCTGTCAGGTAATGCAGCTTGAGGTTTTTGACTGAAAACAGTGAATTCTCACCCTTTTGACTATAGGTAGCCTCGGAAGCGTCTACAACAAATACACCTTGATGACCCACTACGGTGCCAATCTTATTCTGTATGTTAAAACTGGTACCTTCGTCAACGCCGATACCTATGGTTTTTTCGGCATCTCTCATAGCGACGATTAAACGCCCCAGACGTCCTCGCCTTTCAAAATGTGTGTCAAGTAACACGTTTTCACCGACCATACCAATACCCGGGACTGCAAGATTATTGTTCGCTAACTTTGAAACCAATTCCTCTGTGTCAGGAATTTGATCTACGGTATAGATTTCTAAGGCATTGTAAGTCAAGGCTTCCTGAGAATATCCATAACCATAAGCCAATTTGCCCATAGCTGCCATCCCTGCACTG
>JBBRGL010000153.1:0-6774 GCA_038240675.1 Peptostreptococcales bacterium | reverse complement strand
CGTCAAATCCTATGTAGCCTATAGAACCGGTATAGATTCCCCTTGCATGTTTTTCAAGGGAATCAATAACTTCCATAGCCCGAATTTTAGGCGCTCCTGTAATGGATCCCCCAGGAAAAGTCGCTCTCAAAACATCCCCCAGAGTACATCCTTCCACAAGCCTTCCAACCACAGTAGAAACCAAATGATAAACAGTTTTATAGCCCTCAATTTCAAAGAGCTCTGGTACTTTAACAGTGCCTACTTGACAAATACGGCTCAGGTCATTGCGCTCCAAATCCACAATCATGAGTAGCTCAGATTGATCTTTCAGTGAATTTTTGAGCCAGTTTTTTTGGAGGATGTCTTCCTCCGCAGTTGCGCCGCGTTTGACTGTGCCTTTAATGGGCCGTGTTTCAATGTTTCCATCTCTCATTTGTATAAAGCGTTCAGGAGAACTGGACAAAACACTGTAGGCTTCATAGGGCAAATAAGCGGCAAAGGGCGCAGGATTCACGCGTCTAAGGTTGAGATAAAGGGCCAGTGGCGATTCGTCATAAGCACAGGAAATACGCTGCGTATAATTGGCCTGATATATATCCCCTGTGCGAATATAGGCTCTGACCCTCTCAACATTGTTTAGGTAAGTGGAAAGGGTTTGATCCGATACAAAAGAGACCGATCTTGGAGCATACGACGGCATCTTTTGATGGGTATATAATGCGGTTTTAACCTGAGAAACAACCCTATTCACTGTCTCTCTATAGCCATGACTGATCAATGTGAGTTGCTTTGAACTGTGCTCATAGGCAAGTACCACATCATATATGGCAAACTGCATCAATGGAATAGGCAAATCCTTGAGTGCGCAATCGGGTAATTTTTCAATATGATTTTTCAAATCATAGCTCATAAAACCAACAGCACCTCCTACAAATGGGAATTCCGCTTGCTCTATGACAGGAAACGTGCCCATAAGATTTGAAAGTGCTTCGAAGGGGTCTTGAATGCACTCTTTTTGAACGTTCTCAAAAAAAAGGTGTACACCTGATTGATCACACTTAATATTGGCCATAGGCAGTGCGCCAAAAAAACTATACCGTCCCAACTTGCCATCACTCAGTGCACTGTCTAGCCAAAAGGGACCGTCTAAGTGCGCTATATTGACAAATAACTGTTCAACAGATTCAAATTGACCTAGTCTCTCGATTTGCATTTCCAAAAGGCCTCCGAAAGTTTAATAAAATTCAAAAGAAGCGCGTGGCCTTGTTCTGTCAAAACCGCTTCAGGATGAAACTGGACCCCTTCGATGGGGTATAGGGTATGTCTTAGTCCCATAATGAGGCCATCACTGCTTCTTGCGCTTATTTCGAGTTCATCAGGAAGTCCGATTTCTTCCACTACTAGAGAGTGATACCGCGTGACTTGGAGTGGATTGTTCAACCCTTTGAAAACACCACGATCGTCGTGGGATACCTGATCAAGCTTGCCATGTACAGGCATAGGGGCTTGAACAACTGCCCCACCAAAAGCCATGGCAATGGTTTGTTGCCCAAGACAAATGCCCAGTATGGGAATGCGTCCTTTAAAATGCTCAATGACAGAGAGACAAATGCCCGCTTCCCGCGGTGTACACGGCCCAGGGGAAATAACCAAAAGCTCAGGTTGAAGTCTTTCAATCTCAGAAAGGGTAATGGCGTCATTTCGAAAAACCTCAACGGTCTTGTTGAAGGATTTTAAATAGTGCACCAGATTATACGTAAAGGAATCATAATTGTCTATCATCAGAATCATTGCAAGATCTCCTCTTCAGTGGGGGGTGTCAACTGTTGCCTTTTGACACCTCGGCCTTATTCTAGTACTCTATAGTTATAGCGGTTAAGTGACGGTTTTTAGCACGCTGACCCATTATCAAAAAAAACGTGAGGTGTAACATGGTAGGATTTACGTTGGACGAAAAAGCGCTATTGGCTTCTGGATATCACTGGTTTGAGCGTCTGTTAGAAGAAAAAATACCTTGTTTTGCCGAGCTGTCTCCAGAATTACGTGCGGCCCCTCTGTCTGAATATATGAAAATAAAGAAACGCTTAACGACACACAATCTCCCCTATCAACTTCATATGCCCTACTTTGTACACCCAACAGATTATGCTGTCAACAGTCTACTGGACTCTAAACAAAAAATCGTCAACACACTGGAGAATTGGCTCAGTCTCACAGAAAAAATACGGTACAATGATGACTGCATTCCCATCATCCTGCATCCCGGCACAACAACCTTAAAACCGGATCAAGACCAAGATTTGACGGCGCACTTTGTCGAGTTGTTTTTAGAGCTCCTTCAGCACCATGGACTCAGTCGGCACTATCAAGTGGCCTTAGAAAACCTCCCCAAGCACACCACCCCTAGCTTTGCCAATGTCTTTGACGCTTTAATGCGTTTCAGGGAGTCCTTTTTTAACAGCGCTCAACTCTCCTTATGCCTTGACCTCTGTCATTTTGAAACCAATTGTGACACCTCACCACTGAAATATGAGGCAATCAACCATTATCATATCCACCAATTTGACGCCGCTCAGCAGAGGGATCATTTGAGCCTTAGCCGTGGGGCCTTGGATTTTACAAAGCATTTAGAAGCCCTTAAAAACAAAGAGGACATTCGGCTCAACCTTGAACTTCTCCTGTACGCCGAACCGCATTATACCCAAGTGTTGTCCGACGATTTATGCTTACTCAAGAAGGCTCTCAAAGACTGAAAACTGTTTGGTTTCTACTGGCTCAAAAACGCTGGCCGTCAGGCCAATAAGACGCAGTGGCGCATCAATGACAAGTTCATCTATTAGTGCAAAGGCTTGACTTTGAATTTCTGCGACAGTTTGAAGAGCAATATAGACCGTCTTTGAACGGGTATGGCTTTCGTGCTTGTCTGTTTTGTACTTTAGAGTTAGCCTTTTTGCCAAGAGATTTTCTTTGATCAAATAGGCCGATATAGACTTGCAAAAGGGCTTGATTTCATTTTTAAGCACTTCTGCGTCCAAAGTATCCTCTTCAAAGGTTGTCTCTTTTCCATAGGATTTTCGCTCATACTGGCTTTCGATAATGCGAGGATCTACACCTCTAATCAAGCTGTACACCACTCGACCATACTTGCCAATAAGCTCCTCTAGGAGGTCTTCAGAATACCCATAGAGATTTTCTACGGTGAATATCCCAATACGGTTCAGCTTTTGCACTGATTTCTGACCAAGCCCATGAATTTTAGCAATAGGCAGCGGCTTTAAAATATCAGGCATCATGGTGGGATCAATGCGCATAAGGCCGTTAGGTTTATCCCAATCAGAGCCTAACTTTGCTAAGAACTTATTGTAGGAGATCCCCACTGAAAGCGTAAGACCTGTGCCTTCATAGACCAGCTGTTTAATCAGTCTGCCACAATCTGTATCCGATGCATTCTTCATTAAACCCGATAGATCTAAATAAGCCTCATCGATGGATACTTGTTCAATCTGAGTCGCCTGACTCCCGATGATTTCAAACACCAACCGACTCAGTTCGTTATAACGTTGAAACCGCCCTTCAAGAACGATGCCCTCAGGACATTTTTTTTTAGCCATCACCATGGGCATGGCACTTTTGACCCCGTAACGTCTGGCTTCATAGCTGGCCGTTGCCACTACACCCCTCTGAGAGTTTCCACCGATGATGACGGGTTTGCCTCTCAACTCGGGGAAATCCATTTGCTCTACACTGGCAAAAAAAGCATCAAGATCCACATGGAAAATTGTTGGGTTCATTAAAAACTCCTATAAGCTGTATTATCGGTTAGAGTTACAATTGACTGAATTAAAGCCTTCCGACACGCTAAGTCAAATAAACCAGCGGTTGAAAGGCTCCATATACATTACTGGGACACGTCATCGACCACCGATGTGGCAATGCCTTTAACTTCAACAATAAGTCGATGTGGCAAACAAAAAATATACTGTCCCACCCTTTTTATATGCCAATCTTTCGTACACGTTTTGTCTTGACAATCTGCCTCTGAAATATGAACATCTCCATTTGCAACAGTCACAACATTATAACCCCAGGGGCTATCAACGCGAATTTCATCTGTCAATGTCGAAGTGAATTCCTTTTCATAGACGATTTTATGATCTGAATATATGCTTAGCGTTGGTGTACCACCCGTTTCAGTTAGGATGAACCCACTCAGAAAAATGCTCCCTACAAGACAGAGGACTGCAAATCCAATAATAATATAATCCCATTTTTTCACGTTTTTCTCCTAATCCCCTCTCATCAGGGTTATGTCAATATTATACGATGAATTAGACGTTGACGCAAATCCATGTGACGTGTATACGAAAATGTTATGAAATACTGCATCTTTAGTATAGTGTAGTGAAACGGTAGTTGTGGGGCCGTTCGGCGCTTCGCGTGGGACGGTTGTGGGACGGTTGTATGGGAGTGATTGTTTTGGGGTCGAGACCAGTTTAGGTCACTTTATGCTCATGATTTGAGTGCTGCATTTAATGTATGATGCTGATTGCTTTACACCAAAAGTCGAATAGAGAATCTTCTATTCAGAAGACATAATCCCTTGTGTTATAAAAATAAGCTTTTTTAGTTGTCCCCTTGATAAAAAAGTACTTCTTTATGCTATAATAGGGTATTGAAAGGGGTGAATACATGGAGATTTTTTTTACACCTGAAATGCTAGCGTATACTCAGAAAAACAACATTACCGAACTCACAGTAAACGATGTAACCACTAAAGGAAGTTGCTGTAAAATAACAGTTTCCAATGTAACCCTTGGCTCTCCCACTAAAAAAAATCGAGCCTATACCCTCATTGAGGCTTACGGCGTGCGTATACACCTGAGCACAAAACTCAACTACGAAGACAAAGTGACTTTTTCATATGGCAAGTTGCTTTTCAAAGAAATGATTGAGTGCCACGGCTATGAAATCAACCGGAGCGCTTCACTGTTTTAATCCATCAACACGATCCATTGGAAAGGGGCTTTTATGAAATCTCAATCCCCGTATTCAACTGTCTTCAATAAAAACGGCAACCTTGTCCTTGAATCCCTTCTAAATGCCGTTCAACATCCTCTGTTTTTCAAAGACAAGTCACTGCATATAACCTTTTGCAATGATTCTTTTTACGCGCTTGCAGGTTTTAAAAAGCCTTTCCCTGACTTAAAAACAATGGCAGAATATTTTGACCCCTGTGACAAGGAAGTCATTCAAAAACACGATCAAGCCCTTTTACAATCGGGCATCAAATCGACTTACGAAACCCATTTGATTTTAGGTGGAAGCAAGCGCGCCATCCTCGTCGAATCGAGTTCAGTGATCATCGCGTCTGAAGTGTATGGTATACTTAACACTGTCTTTTTTTCAGATTCCCTGAAAGACAGTACCCTCCCAAATCCTCTTTTCAAATACACTGAACTGATGCTTAAAATTAATCAGTCTATGCTTGAAAAAACAAATGAGCGGGACCTTCTCAATTTCATCATGAAGGAGCTATACGCAGTCTTTGGCCACAAAGACTGCGGGTGTATCCTGATCAACAAAAACAACCACCTTAAAATGATCTCTCAAGTAGGCTACACACAAGATGCCATGGAAAAATTTGATATAGAAATGGAAAAATCTTATTTCTGGCGTTTTGCAAAAGGCAATATCAACAAGGTTTACCGCATCAATCAAACTGATTTGATTGAACAAGAAGACTATACCAAAGTTGCTGAATCTACTAATGGTCAAGAAATGCTCTCCAGCATTTCAGCACCGATTATCATCGACAATCAGCTCTACGGTCTCATTAACTTTGATTCGCCCACTCCAAATGCATTCAACGACCATCAAATTTCCATTATGGAATACGTCCGTGTACAATTGGCCATCGCTATTAAAAACAGGCAGCTTTATGAAAAAACCGTGCGCCTCTCCCGCTATGACCAATTGACTGGGCTTATGAATCGACATTATTTCGAGGAAGAGGTCGCAAAACTTTTGATTGAGAGGACAAGCCTCCAACGAACACTGATTTTGGTGGTATGTGACGTGGACCGTCTTAAGCAAATAAACGATTCTGCCGGCCACCTTGCCGGGGATGCCCTCCTTATTGCGTGTACAAAAGCCATTCAAGCCGCACTTGGCAAAAATGCCCTTGTTGCCCGGTTTGGAGGAGACGAATTCGTCGGTGTCACCCTAGACACAACTGAGTCCGCCCTTTCAGAACAGTTAGTAGCACAACGTCGTCTCTTGATGCTCAACAAATCTGGCATTTGGCCTCACAGTTTCAGTTTTGGTATGTCAAAACGTCTTCCAGAAGACACTGACTACTACAGTATTTTGAAACGCGCTGACATCATCATGTATCAAGAAAAGGAATTACGTATGAATGGTCGCCGTGAATCCGACAAAAAATAAAAAAAACTGCCAGCTGTTAATTTAGACTATTAAAAAACAACCCTTATGTGGGTTGTTTTTTTGAGTGCTTTACCGAAAAGCTTGAATGACTTGATCCAGCAATTTTGCGTTTTCAAAAATCACTGGATTACAGCTATCCGTTTCTAAATCCCGATGGGATTTCTTGATATCACAGCACAGTCTTGACCCAAAATGCGCATCGACCTTTTCAAGGTAACTTTTGACGGCTTGTTTTAGCTCTGGACTTTGGTGTGCTACATTTTGCGTGAATATAACGCTCAATGTCGCTACACCCCCGGCAATAACGCCACAAAGATCCTCCGCCATAAGTCCGCCGCTAAAACCTGC
>JBBRGL010000152.1:0-6784 GCA_038240675.1 Peptostreptococcales bacterium | reverse complement strand
TCATACTGCATATAGTTCCAGTTGAACATTCCGGAACTATATGCAGTATGAACAAGATCAACTACGGACTTTTGACACCCTAATCAATCTGCTATTCAGAAGACATAATCCCTTGCGTTGCAAGAGGACATGATCGCTTATCGTTCAGAAGGAAGTTTTCTTTTTAAGTGTAAACATTGAAAAAAAAATCCTAGGCGTTTATAATGGTGAGGGTTGAGTTGATTCAAGAAGTAGAATTAAGTGTTAAGATTGAGAGGAGAATAAATGGAAGATCAGTTTTTAATAGATGAAATTAGGCGGTTAAAAAAAGAAAAAAACGCCGTAATTTTGGCGCACAATTACCAAATTCCAGAGATTCAAGAAGTGGCAGATATTGTGGGCGACTCTTTAAAATTATCACAAGAGGCAGCGCGAACGGAGGCTGAGACTATTGTATTTTGCGGCGTTCATTTCATGGCGGAAAGTGCTAAAATACTCTCTCCCACAAAAAAAGTGTTGCTGCCGGCGAGAGACGCTGGCTGTCCAATGGCGGATATGATCACGGCTGACGCCTTAAAAACCCTTAAAGCAGAGCATCCAGGTGTACCCGTCGTGTGTTATGTCAATTCAAGCGCAGAAGTCAAAGCGGAATGCGACATTACCTGTACATCTTCTAATGCCGTAAAAGTTGTCGAAAGCCTGAAGGCAGACCAGATTATTTTTGCGCCGGACCGAAACTTAGGTGCGTATGTTCAAAGCCTTGTTCCTCAGACGACTTTGATCAATTGGGATGGATTTTGTATCACCCATGAAAGGATCCGTGAAGAAGAAATCATAGCCGTTAAAGGCGCCAAACCGGGTGTCAAAATTTTGGTTCATCCTGAATGCAATCCGTTTATTGTGAAGCATGCAGATTTTGTTGGCAGTACGTCGGCCATTATTGACTATGTCAAAAACGCACCTGATACGCAGTTTGTCATTGGAACTGAAATGGGAATATTGCATGCTTTGCGAAAAGAAAATCCCGAAAAAACCTTTTATCTCCTTTCACCTACATTAATTTGTTATAATATGAAAAAGACGACGCTAAATGATGTATACTTAGCGCTCAGAGATGATCAATACGAAATACACGTTGAGGAGTCCATACGACTCAAAGCCTATGCGGCGTTAAAACGCATGATTGAGATATTTTAGGAGTTTCTAATGACAGATACCATTATATGCTCAGCTGATTTTCGCCTCTACGATTATGACGTTATTATCGTTGGCGCAGGTGCAGCAGGACTGTTCACTGCACTCCATGCAAAGCAAGACCTCAGAATTCTACTGATTAGTAAAGAGGGCGTATTAGAGTGCAACAGTCAGTTGGCGCAGGGCGGTATTGCAGCAGCCCTGGAAAAGACCGATGTGGCTGAGCATATTGCAGACACTATGCGGGTGGGTTGCTACCATAATGATTTAGGTGCAGTTGAAGGCATGATCAACGAAAGCCATGAAGTGATTGAAAAATTAGTGACCCTTGGGATGGTATTTGATCGAACCCCAGAGGGATTTTTGCATGCAACAAGAGAGGGTGGACACAGCTTTAACCGCATCGTTCATCACGCGGACAACACTGGTGCTGAATTGATGCGCACTCTTAAAGCTGCTATTGATAAAAGAACTCAAATGACCTGTCTTGAAAATAGCGATGTCCTTGATCTAATCCTTCAAGAGGGGATATGCAAAGGTGTCATTCTCAGGGAAGCCAATGGCTCGGTGACATGCGTTACAGCGCCACAGGTTATATTGGCAACTGGGGGTATTGGTGAACTTTACGACAATACGACAAATTCTAAGATTTCAACGGGCGACGGCATAGCAATGGCACACCGGGCAGGTGCAAAAGTTGTCGATATGGAATTTGTTCAGTTTCACCCGACGGCGTTTTATGACCATCAAGACCACAGAAGGTTTTTGATTTCAGAGGCGGTGAGGGGTGAGGGAGCCTATCTTCGCAATGAATCCGGTGAGCGGTTTATGGAAAGTTTTAAGCCTCTTATGGAGCTTTCGGCGAGAGATGTTGTGGCAAGAGCAATTTATTTTCAGATTCAGAAGAGCAAAAAACCCTGTGTGTATTTAGATTTGACCCATTTGGAGTCAGCATATATCACTAAACGATTCCCTAATATATATACAAAATGCCTTGAAGTTGGCATAGACTTCACAGTGGATTTAATCCCAGTGAGTCCAGTGCAACATTATTTAATGGGCGGAATCTGGACAGATCTTAATGGACAGACCAATATTAAAGGCCTTTTTGCCTGTGGTGAAACAGCGTCGACAGGTGTTCATGGTGCTAATCGATTGGCGAGTAATTCTCTGCTTGAAGCACTTGTCTATGGACGACGCATTGGGTCCTCACTGTGCTCAAAAGAGTTGTTAGATCCGCTCTTGCCAGATTCCTTTGAGCGACGCTATTCAACAGCAAAAATGGAAACGGTCAAATCCGACATTAAGCAAGCTATATCCCTCTCGGCGTCCATTTTCCGTTCTGAGGCACTTTTGCTTCAAGGTGAAAAGGCTCTTGTTGAGTGTGAAAAAACTTTAGAAAAGCTTGGAAGTTGTGATGTGGAAAGTCATGAAGCGCTGAATATGGCTCAAGTAGGACTGCTCATTGTCCGGGCTGCTCTGCTCAGAAAAGAATCACTTGGCGCACACAAACGACTTGAGAACGGAGGCAATATATGATCAATCACTTTCAAATGGATACACTTATTTTAAGGGCGTATGAAGAAGATATTCCAACATATGATGTCACCACAGATTTGCTCTTTGATGGGTCTTATAAAACTGAGGCCTATATGGTTGCAAAATCATCGGGCGTCATCTGCGGACTTCTCGTTGCTAAGCGCTGTTTTATGCTTTTGGATCAGGATTTAGAAGTGGCTTTAGGTGTCGAGGAAGGTGCGTTTGTGTGTTCAGGAACGAAGCTAATGGTCATCAAGGGATCTGCGGCAAGCATTTTAAAAGCTGAAAGAACAGCCCTTAATTTTATTCAAAGACTCTCGGGTATTGCCACACTGACGTATGCATTCGTCAAAGCCATCGAGGGCTCAAAGGCGCGTATTGTTGATACAAGAAAGACGACCCCAGGCATGCGACTATTTGAAAAGTATGCTGTACGCACAGGTGGTGGCTACAATCATCGGTATAATTTATCAGAATCTGTCATGCTGAAGGACAATCATATCGATGCTTACGGCTCTATTGAAGAGGCAGTCACAAAAGTGCGTGAAAAATTGTCTCACCCCATGAAAATAGAAGTTGAAGTCAGAGATTTGAACGAGCTTAAGTTGGCTTTGGCTCAGGGTGTTGAAGTTATCATGCTGGATAATATGTCCTTAGAAGAGATGAAAAAAGCCGTTGAAATAACGGCTGGAAAAGCACTTCTTGAAGCTTCGGGCAATATAACCCTTTCTACAGTTGCATCAGTAGCAGGTACGGGCGTTGATATTATTTCTTCGGGTGCACTGACACATTCCTATCAGTCCATGGACATCAGTCTAAAAATAGGCAAAATTGAAAGCGAGAAAAAGGGCTGAGTCCAAAGACACAGCCCTTTAGAGAAACATGTAAAAGCTACTTTTTCACTTCAAAAATACACGTGACAACTGCAGTGATTTCCTTGTCAATAGAAGAAGTGTCGTTGATGCCATAATCGGATATTTCGTTGGAGTAAAGTGGCGTTATTTGGAAGACGCCAACTTTTGCCGATTGCAGAGCACCTGTAAGGTTTCCTGTGGCCTTTAAGAGCACATCTGCCCGCTCTTTAGCATCTTTTGCGGCTAGCTCAAGCATTTGAATTTTCAAATCCGCCAATTTGGTATAAAAATACTGAGGGGCGTAAGAATCCAGTTGAACACCTTGGTCAAGGAGTTCGGTGATGTCTTTAGAAAGGCGCGTAATGCCTTCGATATCGGATGAGCTGATTTGGACATTCTGCGTCAATTGGTAGCTTTCGATAGCGTTGGTATAAGTGCCATTTTCAAGGATGACATTGAATGTCGTCGTTGAAATGGATGAAAAACTGATTTCATTATCGGCGATGCCTTTGGACTTTAAGTAGGCTGAGATGAGACTTTTAGAGTTTTTGATACTTTTGTAGGCACTGGATAAATCAGGTGCCCCAACTCTGAACGAACCACTCCAAACCACAAAATCCGACTTAATCTCCATTTTCGCAGAGCCTTTAACCTCTAAGTTTTTTCCGCCATTTTTAATATCGGCAAGACCCTGGATCCCGATATAAGTGGAACCAATCAGCGCACCTGCTACAATAAGTGCAATGATGACCCCAATCCAATATTTTTGATTGTTCAATTGTCTGTCCTCCTTTTTTTGATTCTATATTGAGTATACCCTCTTTGAGACATAAGAAGTCACATATTGATGACAAATCAAGGAAGTGGTGGGCTGTTTTTTAATGTGAAAGTTCGACACTCTTCGCCGGAAGACTGCTTGACGATGGTTGAGGGCATAAATTTAGATTTGAAACTAAATGCCTTACAGCCATGAGGCGTGTTTGGTTGCCAGGTTACGAAGTAATACTTGCATTTTAGACAGTCTATCATAAGCCACCTTGTTTTAGATATTGTAGAGGACGTCAAGCGAAAAAGTTCAAGGATATATTTTTGCTGTGGTCAATCATACACTTGAATAGAGTACACTCATCATTAGAGTACTGTGATTGGAACTGGATGAGACCCTAAAACAATCACCCGAATACTACCGTCCCACTATTGTCCCACGCGAAGCGCCGAACAACCCTTTCGACTCACTGTGTTATTCTAAAGATGCAGTGTTTCAAGACATTTTCCATTTCACATCACACGCTAGAAGTGTTTTCTAACACGACGTTTGTGGTCAATAAGCGATAATGTCCTCTTGCAACGCAAGGGATTATGTCTTCTGAATAGTAGATTGATTAGGGTGTCAAAAGTCCGTAGTTGATCTTGTTCATACTGCATATAGTTCCGGAATGTTCAACTGGAACTATATGCAGTATGAATATTTGAGAAACTTGCTTTTGACACTCAAATCATGAGCATAAAGTGACTTAAACTGGTCTCGACCCCAAAACAATCACTCCCATACAACTGTCCCACAACCGTCCCACGCGAAGCGCTGAACGGCCCCAAAACTGCCGTCCCACTATTGTCCCACGCGAAGCGCCGAACAACCCTTTTGACTCACTGTGTTATTCTAAAGATGCAGTGTTTCAGGACGTTTTCCATTTAACATCACAGCGAAAAAGTTCGAGGATATACTTTTGGCGACCTCATGATTATATACCTTTATTATAATATAAGAGATGGTAACTTATCAACATGTACACAGGTTGGATGTTGATAAGTTGAAAGTGTTCTGGTGGGCCTCTGCGAAAAAATCGACAAAATGTAGGTGACCAGACGGTTACAGCTGTTTTTATGGGTTTGTGGATAAAAGATGCAATAGGTACAAGGACTTATATTATCAACAGACTGCCTGTGTATTTGTGTATAACTTTTGGTTCCAACGTTGATTTGACTCACTAAGGAGAGTGGCATATGAATGGTAATAATCAGCCGATTGGCTTTTTTGATTCAGGTGTAGGCGGGATCAGTGTGTTGATTGAGGCAGTTCGAGGGCTTCCCCATGAATCTTTTGTGTATTGGGGAGATTCTTTAAATGCGCCTTATGGCGTTAAAACAGTGAACGAGGTACAAGCTCTGACGATTAAGAGTGTGGAAGCACTTGTGGATAAAGGGGTTAAAGCCATTGTTATAGCCTGCAATACTGCAACAAGTGCAAGCATCGAGCTTTTGAGGGAGCGGTTCCACGTCCAGATTATTGGCATGGAACCCGCATTGAAACTGGCTGTGGATACGCACATTCAAGGTGCTATTGCAGTTTTAGCGACACCCATGACCTTGAAAGAAAGAAAGTTTGAACAGCTTATGGCACGCGTAGGCTTAAGTCATGAAATCATACGCATACCTGCCCCTGCATTGGTATTGGCTGTCGAGTCAAACAACGTCAGTGAGGATGCACTTTTTGCATTGTTTGACCAGTATTTTGAGTCATATGCACAAGGGTCGATAGATTCAATTGTCTTAGGGTGTACGCATTTTATCTTCGTCAAAGAGGCCTTAATACGTTATTTTAAGGGTTCTATTCGAATAGTGGATGGGAATCAAGGAACGATACGGCACCTTGAAAAAACATTGATGGATTTGCAGGCTTTATCCAGTTCCGAAGACAAAGGCGCAGTCGAAATCATGATGACGGGTGGTGCGACCTCTCAGCGGATTGCAGAGGAATTTTTACGCAGTGGACTAACGCAAAAGGAGGGTTAAGTGATCGAGGACAAAGAATTTTCAATAGAAGAAGTTGAAGCCATGATTATGACCCTTTTTCAGACAGGTGCTTTTGATCAAAGGGAACAGGCTATGATTAAGTACCATTTTGGGTTGAACGGCATCGGCAGGAAAAAACCAAGAGAAATTGGCAGGCTAGTCAAACTGCCTTTTAAAAAAGCTGAACTTGAAGTTAAGCGGCTTGAAACAAGGATTTTCAATCTCCTCAAAAGCCGCTAGAAGTGTTTTCTATCACACGCTAGAAGTGTTTTCTAACACGACGTCTGTGGTCAATAAGCGATAATGTCCTCTTGCAACGCAAGGGATTATGTCTTCTGAATAGCAGATTGATTAGGGTGTCAAAAGTCCGTAGTTGATCTTGTTCATACTGCATATAGTTCCGGAATGTTCAACTGGAACTATAT
>JBBRGL010000151.1:0-6887 GCA_038240675.1 Peptostreptococcales bacterium | reverse complement strand
GATACCATTGGCGGCTATGCTATGAGTTTTACTTTTTTAGATCGAAACCCAACGGAATCAAAATCCGATGTCAAACGCAGCGTTGACAACCGCCAAGATTATGTGAAATTTTTAGAGCTATTGACCAGTTCAAATCCAAATTTAATTGCGACACTTATTGGCAACAGACTCTTTGCCTTTATGTTTGTCAGAGAGCCCTTGGATGTTTTCAACCAAAAGCTGCAAGCAGAAGCCCTTTGCCAGGCGGTCATCTCTAAAGCGGATGCTTTGTCTTTTCATGTTTATGGGGGTATTGGTCAATTCTACGCCGACCTTCTGACCTGCAAGCGGTCCTATGTGGAGTCGCTTCAGGCCTTGCAGCAAGCGATGAAGTCTAAAAACGACAGCCATTTTGTGCACATTCATGACCTTCAAAGTGTGGAAGGCACAGATTTGCATCACAATCAGTGGCTAGAGGATCAGTTTTTTGGAGAGGTCTCGGTCGGTCGCATTGACTCCGCCTTATTTGCTTTTGATGAGTGGTTTAAAGATGCACAGCTCCAAAGTCAAAACAATTTTGAAATCCTCAAAGGACAACTGATTGCACTCATGGTCGGGTTTGGACGTTTTAGAAATGCGCTAAACACCCACTTTTATACAGATCTCAGCACTCTGCTTCACTGCGCTACGCCAGACGCCCTCAAATCCGAAGCTTACCCTATGATTAGAGCCATGAGCTTGCTGATTCCCAGTCTCAAACAAAAGCAAATTAGCGCTCTCATTCAAAAGGCTGAAACCTATCTTTCCGAACACTATGAGGAAGATCTCACCCTTGAGGAAATTTCAAAAGTGGTGAATTTAAGCCCCTTTTACTTTAGCCGTCTCTACAAAGACGAAACCGGCAAAAACTTCATCAACCGCTTAATTGAAATTCGGATAGACCATGCAAAACAGTATCTCCTAGACTCCGATTTGCCTATTAAGGACCTTTCAAGCCGTATTGGGTACAGTGATTCTAATTATTTTTCAAGACTTTTCAAAAAAATTACCGGATACACACCGACAGAATATAAAGAATGCTTCAGAAAGTGAGGTCTATCCAATGAATTCCTTCCGCCGATTCACCGTCTATCTCCTCATTCTCATCATGTTTTTTTTAATGACCGGGTGTACATCACAAGGAACCCTCACGGAAAAAAATGAAATCAAGGAACCCAAACCTTTACTCATCGGTTTTTCCATGGCGACCTACAAAGAAGACCGCTGGTTAAGGGACAGGGATATATTTCTAGCAAAAGCCCGCGAAGCTGGATTTGATGTCATAGTGCAAAATGCCAATAACAACAGCGACCAGCAATACAAACAAGTACTCGACATGATTGCAAAAGGCATTGATGTACTGGTTATTGCCCCTCACGACGCAGTGGATGCCAAACGTGCAGTCTCCAAGGCAAAGGCGGCGGGAATCCCCGTCATTAGTTACGACCGATTAGTGAGAGAAGCTGATGTGGATGTTTACATTTCCTTTGACAACGTTAAAGTCGGAGAACTTATGGGCGAATCCCTTTTAAATGCCGTTCCAAAAGGCGGTTACGTTCTCTTGAATGGTTCAAAGAATGACAATAATAGCGCCATGTTTAGAGAGGGATACCTTTCCGCTTTAGAGCCTGCTATCAAAGCTGGTGAAGTCACTCTTGTGGCTGAAACTTGGGTTGCAGATTGGCGAAGAGAAACTGCCTACGAATATACCTATACCCTTCTTAAAAATAGAGGAACAGATATACAGGGCATCATCGCAGCAAATGATTCTCTTGCTTGGGCAGCAATCGATGCCCTCTCGGAGAAAAGAATGATAGACCAAGTCAAAGTCGTCGGCCACGACGCAGACCTCGCAGCCTGTAAAAGACTTATTGAAGGTACACAACTTATGACCGTCTATAAACCCATCTCACTTCTTGTTGATGAAACCATCAGCCTATGTAAAAAATTAGCCAAAAATGAACCCCTGACGACGAGTAGCGCCATTGACGACGGCAAATATAAAGTCCCCTATATCCGCATTGATGTTATCGCCGTTACAAAAGACAACCTAGAACAAACCGTCATCAAAGACGGATTCCACCTTAAAGAAGATCTGTATAATTAACGTTACGCTTATGCGTCTGTCTTTTATTGCCGCAATATAATCCCCTTCCATTACAATTCACCCCAACAACACAATATAAAGCGGTAAGTAGGCAATCGTTTGCATTGAGGTCAAACGTTTTCCGCTGTAAAGTGTACTTGTAAACACGGATTGTTTCGTGTAATACACAATCTTATATGAGGTGAATGAAATGAGAAAATGGACAGCGTTATTACTAGCAGCACTATTAGTCTTTTCAATGGTAGCATGTACACCTGCTGCTAAACCAGCCAACACTGTAGAAGTCGGTATCGTACTCCCAACTAAAGATGAGCCAAGATGGGTTCAAGACGAAGCACGTTTCAAAGAAGCGCTCGCTGCATCTAATAAGTCAGTTGAAATTCTTTTCAGCCAAGGCGATTCTGCTAAAGAAAAGCAAAACGTTGAAGCACTCATCACTAAAGGCATAAAAGTTTTGATCATCTGTCCTCAAGACGGTGGCGCTGCTGCTGCTTCTGCAGACCTTGCTAAAAAAGCCGGCATCACAGTTATCGCGTATGACCGTTTGATCACAAACACTGCTTCAGTTGATTACTATGTCACTTTTGACAGTATCGCTGTTGGCGCTGCTCAAGCTCAATACCTTGTAGACAATGCAACTGGCAAAGACAATCCTCTTTACCTTTATGCTGGAGCTGCATCAGACAACAATGCGTTCCTCTTCTTTGAAGGTGCATGGAAAGTACTCCAACCTAAAATTGCTGATGGCACTTTCGTCATCAAAAATTCAAGCGAAGCTGTAGCACTTCAAGACAAGCTTGAACTTAGCCGTGATGAAATGGGCGGAATTATCGGTCAAATCACAACTAACTGGGATTTCAACGAAGCTAAAAACAAAGCTGAAGCACATTTGACAACTGCTACTGCAGCTGACAAAGGCAACGTCTTCATTCTTGCTCCAAACGATGGTACTGCTAGAGCAATCGCTGATGCTTTCGGCGCTGATGCAGCTGTAACAAGCTACCTCGTTACTGGACAAGATGCTGAAAAAGCTTCTGTTCAATACATCATCGATGGCAAGCAATCTATGACAGTATTCAAAGATGTCAGAACACTTGTAAAAGATGCAATCACAATGGCAGTCACAGTTCTTGATGGCAAAACTGCTGAGACAACTGGTTCTTACAACAACGGAACAGCGGATATCAAAGCTAAACAAACAGAAGTTGTCGTAGTTGATCAAATGAATGTAAAAGCTGCTCTTGTTGATTCAGGATACTACCCTGCAACAGATTTCACTGGCTTAAAATAGTTCTCGTAGGATATGCGTTGAACTTTTAATCAGCGCTTGAAAAAGGACACAGAAGGTGGTTTGTCAACTGTTGGCACACCACCTTCTCCATTATGAAACGGAGTGACTTTATGGATCAAATATTGCTTGAAATGCGGCAGATTACAAAAGAATTCCCTGGTGTCAAAGCCTTAAACGATGTGAATTTCAAAGTCAAAAAAGGCGAAATTCACTGCCTCGTTGGCGAAAACGGTGCAGGAAAGTCGACACTCATGAAAATCCTCAGTGGCGTTTATCCTCACGGCAGTTATGGCGGAGATATTCTCATTGATGGCGTTGTTCAAAATTATGCGGGTATCAGCGACAGTGAAAAAGCCAAGACAGCCATCATTTATCAAGAACTGGCACTGATTCCTGAGATGACGCTGTATGAAAATATATTTTTGGGTCATGAACTCAAAAAAGGCATGGTCATTGATTGGAACAGAACCATTGCGGAATCACAAGTTTTCCTCGACAAAGTCCGGGTCAAGCACCTCCCCACTACCCTTGTCAAAGAACTTGGCGTCGGCGTTCAACAGCTCGTTGAAATCGCAAAAGCCCTGAGCAAGGACGTGCAGCTATTGATACTAGACGAGCCAACAGCTGCTCTCAATGAAGATGACAGCGCCAATTTGCTGCTACTCATCAAAGAATTGAAAGCGCAAGGTGTGACATGCATCATGATTTCTCACAAGCTCAAAGAGGTCCTTGCCATAGCGGATACAGTCACTATTTTGAGAGATGGCAGAACAATCTGCACTTTAGATGCAAATGAAAAGCCCATTACAGAAAACCAAATTATCAAGAATATGGTTGGCCGTGAAATCGACAACATCTATCCCCAT
The DNA here is from genome assembly GCA_038240675.1 of Peptostreptococcales bacterium. Taxonomy (GTDB): domain Bacteria; phylum Bacillota; class Clostridia; order Peptostreptococcales; family Acidaminobacteraceae; genus JBBRGL01. Next base: position 2,605 of record JBBRGL010000151.1, on the reverse strand, counting down.
AGAAACATCAACGCATTTGGCGAAATCATCTTTGAGGTCAAAAATTGGTCAGTCACTAATCCCAAAACAGGCAGAAAACTGAACCGTGATGTGAGTCTAAACGTTAAAAAAGGTGAAATTATCGGTATTGCTGGTCTTATGGGTGCAGGTCGCACAGAATTTGCACATAGCGTCTTTGGAAATCCGTATAACTATCATGTTGAAGGAACTCTCCTCCTAAGCAATGAGATTATGCGTTTCAAGCATCCTCAAAATGCCATTAAGGCAGGACTCGCCTATGTCAGCGAAGATCGAAAGGGTGACGGCTTAATTCTGATAGAAGATATCAAGCGCAATATCAGTATGGCTAACCTTGCTGGGATTTCTAAATCCTTTATCATCGATGAGAATAAAGAAAGCGATATTGCCAATGGTTATAAAGAGTCCATCGGTATCAAAACCCCCTCTGTAGAGCAAAAGGTCGGAAATCTAAGCGGTGGTAATCAACAAAAGGTCTCCCTCAGCAAATGGTTGTTTGTATCCCCTACGACACTGATCCTTGATGAACCCACACGGGGCATTGATGTCGGTGCTAAATATGAAATTTACACCCTCATGAACAAACTCGTTGAAGAAGGAATGAGCATTATCATGATCTCTTCTGAGCTCCTTGAAATTATTGGTATGAGTGACCGTATTTACGTGATGGCCGAAGGCCGAATTACTGGAGAAATCAGTAAGACAGATGCAACGGAAGAAACAATTATGCATCTGGCGACCCTATAGGAGAGCTACTATGAATCTAATAAATGAAGCACAATACTTATTCAAGAAAAATATTCGCGAATACGGCATGTATATCGCACTTCTCATAATCATCGGCATTTTTGCCGTTGCCACCAATGGACTTTTTATCTCCTCGCGAAACATCAGTAACCTCATTAACCAAACAGGCTATATCGCCGTTCTTGCAGTGGGTATGACCCTCGTTATCGTCATACGACACATCGACTTATCCGTCGGATTTTTGGCTGGTTTTATCGGTGCTGTAGCAGCCATTATGATGGTGAACTTTGGCCTTTCGGAATGGATTGTTATTCCCATTGTCCTTGTTATTGGTGCCTTAATTGGCCTCATCAACGGCTTCTTTGTCGCTAAAGTTGGCATACCCGCCTTTGTCGTGACCCTTGCGGGTATGCTCGTGTTTCGAGGACTGCTGCTTCAAGTCACTGAAGGCACAGGCACAATCATTATTCCCAATGCCGGTTTCAATGCTATTGGAAACGGATTTATACCTGATATAGCCCAAGTGAGTGGCGTACACGTCCTCACCCTCATTATCGGACTTGCTGGTATTCTCCTCTTTTGCTATTTCGAATTCAAAAGTCGGTCAAATCGGTCCAAGTATGGGTTTGAAGTTTTGTCTATACCTTTATTCATCACAAAACTCGCCTTTGTTTCCATGATTATCGCCTATATGACTTGGGTTCTTTCGGGTTACAACGGCCTTTCGTGGACGGTCATTATCATGTTAGCGGTAACAGCTATTTATCACTTTATGACCACAAAAACAGTTCTTGGCCGACATATCTATGCGGTGGGCGGAAATCCTGAAGCTGCACAACTCAGTGGGATTAACGTCAAAAAAATCACTTACTTTGTCTTTGCATCTATCAGTATGTTAGCTGCCCTTTCAGGGATTCTCTTCGCATCACGTCTACAGTCCGCCACGACGACAGCCGGTACTCTCTTTGAGCTTGATGCCATCGCAGCAGCGTATGTGGGCGGTGTCTCTGCAAATGGCGGCGTTGGTAAAGTTACAGGATCCATTATCGGCGCCTTCGTTATGGCTTCCCTCATTAACGGCATGAACCTCATGGGTGTAGGCATTTCCTACCAGTATATTATCAGAGGCCTAGTCCTAGTCATCGCAGTCGTCTTCGATGTTATGACGCGTAAGCAAACAAAGTAAATTGTATCATAGGGGTGTATAAATGAGAAAAACGACTCAATACAAACTGGGAAATACCAAAAATCGAGACAAAACACTTTTTTCTAATTTCCGTGACTGGCGAATTCAAACTAAAATCCTCATTGGGTATGCGCTCGTTATTCTACTGGCTTTATTCAGCACTTTTGTTGGCATCAATGGCATTAGCACTTTATCTCAAAGCAGCATTCCACTACAGGAAATGGCCAGTAATCTTGATCAGAATTTAATGCAAATGGACGTTGCAATGAAAAGTTTTTTGATTACGGATCAAACCAATAAGGTTTTTTTTGAAACGGGCAGGTCCACTTACACGGATAATTTTGCGGAGCTCAGCAAAAGTGCACGGACAAAGCTCACTGCAATTCGCGCTCATAAACAGCTGATTCACAATAAAGAGGTTCAAGATGCACTGACTGAAATTGAAGTGAGTCTTTTGGCGTATGAAAACAGTTTTATTGCCCTCAAAGATCTCCTTCTTGAGAAAGGCTATGATACCACAGGTCTTATGGGAAACCTTATGCAGAGTGCTGCTTCAGTGGAAAGTGACCTTTCCCCTATTCCGAATTCAGATCAATTGAGCGTTCTGTTTTTAAAAGCACGTAATTATGAACGGAGCTATTTGATTACAAACAA
>JBBRGL010000150.1:0-6894 GCA_038240675.1 Peptostreptococcales bacterium | reverse complement strand
TACTGAGAGAAGAGAATCTTGAGGTGGTCTAATTCTTTCATCAAACAAGCCACATCTTCTCTTGGCATATGTTCGACACTTTTAAAATCCTGATCCACAAAACTTCTATAGACAAATTGTTCAGAGTAGTCGAGTTGCAATTCGATGAGTAATCGCTTTATTTGATTAGAAAACGAGACGACAGTGCCCAGCTCTGTATAGACATTTTTGTTGACAATACTTTTACAATGCCCTCCAATGGTTTCTTGTTTCTCATAGAGCGTGACATCGACACCTTTTTTTTCGAGTAAATAAGCGGCAAACATACCGCTAAATCCAGCGCCTATAACTGCAACTTTCATAGTGCCTCCCTCTCTCTAATAGATTCGATCCATGTATGCCCATATTGGTAAAATAAGTTTGGTATTTGTAACGGTGTTATGGTATTCCACTGGGGTGCAGCGTAGGGTCATGTAATCAAGTTTGTCGGTGATGTTGTACTGTCTAATGTAATCTTGGAAATGAATTTTGATGTCTTCAAAGGAAATTTTTTTATTGATCAAAGGCATCAAGAACGAGAGGCAACCTTCCACGTAAGTAGTCTTTAATGCATTGATTTGCTGTATATCAGGATGGTCATTGATATAGTGGATTTCCACCTCATAACCGTGATTCTCTAAGGTTTTAGAAACCTTGGATTTTGTAATGGGATTGGCATATTTTAGTGATTTTGTGTCGTTGAAAAAAGTTAAATAGCTTACTTTCATATTTAATCCAGAAGCGACTGACAAGGCAACTGCTGAAAGAAGGTCTTCAAAGTGAGCGAAAGTTATTTCATTGTAAAGCCGCGTACAGGCGATGCGACTGTTTAAATCATAAAAAGTATAAGCATAAATATTACGCGTATTTGCAAAATAGCCATATTCGGTTATCCAAAATACCCAGCATTCACCACTCTTTAAGTTTTCTAAACTTGGTAGCTGGCTGTGCGTTGGCTGGTCATTTTTTTTTGCAAACTTAATGCGATCTTCTTTGTTTGAAAGATGATTTCTTTTCAGTATGTTATAAACGGCAGACTCGCTGATTTTATACCCTAGTTCTTCGAGAAGATAGTTTAGGGTTCTTGGACCATAGGTTGGATATGTTTTAATGAGACTCAGTAAAGAGGACTCTATTTCAGAAGCTGTTTTATTGGTGGGGACAAAATTCTTTTCTTGGTCCATGAGTCCATCGATTCCTTGAGATGTATAGCGTTTCAACCAACGGTAATAAATAGTTCGTGAGATGTTGTATTTGTTGCAAGTAACTGTAATGCCCTTTTTCATGCCTTCTTTTATGATTTTGAATCGAAGATCCTTTTGCATTTTCGTCACCTTCAGCATGTCTATTTATAGTTGTATTCTATCTTCTAGGACTTAAATATGCAAGGGGTTGCACTGAACAAATGAAAAACATTACTTTGCATAAATGTTTACATATTTACTTCTAAAAAACTTGGTTAAATACAAATATATCGATTTTAATGCCTTTGTTTAAGGCTGTTGGCTTGAGGAATTGTAAAACGATGAATATGCAAAATGCAAACACATTGATAAAGTATAACGAGACTTGAATGAGGCAAAAAAAGGTATTTGTAGGGGTGAAATGAACATGCTAGAATCAAGGTATTCATACATTGGGGGTAGACCATGGAAGAGCTAAAAATATTTAAGATTCAAAAAAACATTCATGAGGATAATGCAAAAGTTGCAGAAGTAACCAGAAATCAATTAAGGCAGCAGGGCACCTACTTAATAAACATTATGTCATCCCCTGGAAGCGGCAAAACGACAACGCTCGTCAGCACCATCAAAGCACTAAAAGGGGAGATGAAAATTGGTGTTTTGGAAGCAGATATGGACTCCGATGTGGATGCGAGAACGGTTCAAACTGCTGGTGCCAAAGCGATTCAACTGCATACGGGCGGGCTGTGCCACCTTGATGCAACCATGACAAAACAAGGGATAGATGAACTGGGCGTCGCAGAACTGGACTTGGTCTTTCTCGAGAACATCGGCAATCTCATATGCCCAGCTGGATATGATACAGGCGCTATGAAAAATGTGGCAATCCTTAGTGTCCCAGAAGGGGATGACAAACCTTTAAAATACCCAAAAATATTTGGTAAAGTTGAAGTGTTAATTGTTAGTAAAATTGATACGATTGAGCATTTCGATTTTGACTTCGCATTATTAGAAGAACGGGTCAGAAAATTAAATAAGGACATCATCATCTTTCCTATATCTGCAAAAACAGGTGAAGGTATTGAGGCTTGGACAAATTGGATCAGACAACAACTCAATAAAGGGGAATAAAACAATGGATAAGCATCAAGAAAAAACACATTTTAATAAATCGAAAAGATTTAACTTCGCGCTGAATTGGGCAGATGTAGCGGGTAGAGACTACCGCCAAGAAATTCTAGATGTTGCAAATAAAATAGGGAGAACCAAGGCAGGGTCATCAAGAGAAGCGATTCCTTTTGGACCAGAGTATTATGCATTAGAACCTTTGATGGATGCCTATCAAGCAAATATCGCTATGCATTTAAAATTTCGAAAAAAAGCTAGTGCCCAGGATATTGTGGAATCATCTGGTGAGCCTTATGACAAAGTTAAAGCAGCACTTGATCATTTGGCGTGGGCTGGCGCGTCTTTTGTCAACACTATTGATGGCGTAGATATGTACTGGCAAGATATTTTTGTTCCGGGTCACCTTGAGTTGATCAACAATAATAAAGAATTGGTGGCGAAGCATCCTGAAGTAGCTGAAGCTTTTTACTATTTTGGGAGCAAAAGAGGACCAGCAGCGGCTGGGATTATGCCAATCGGCGGTGGTCCAATGCGCGTCCTCCCTATTCAAAGAGCTATAGATGGGAATTCAAAGAAAGTTTCTTATGAAGAAATCTCAAAGCATATTGAGGAAGCAACGGTGTTTACTGTCTCTGATTGTTCATGTAGAACCTCTCGTGAAGCTATGGGTGAAGGGTGTGGCCATCTTAAAGAAGAAATGTGCATTCAATTAGATCATGCAGCAGAGTATTATATCAAAACAGGACGCGGTCGTCAGATTACGAAGGAAGAAGCGTATGAGATTATTAGACAAGCTGAAGAGAATGGTTTAATGCACTCAGTGCCAAACCTAGACTCTCCTGGTCATACCCATGCCATCTGTAACTGCTGCGGATGTGGGTGTTATGCTATGCGCCTTGCCAATGAGTATATCAACAACGATATTGTCAGATCGAATTATGCATCTGAAATTGATGAAGAAAAATGTGTTGCCTGCGGCGAATGCGTGGATGTATGTCCAACCAATGCGGTTAGACTTGGTCAGAAGCTATGCTCAACAAGCCCCATTGATGAGAAAATGGTCAAAGTAACCCCTCATAATACAGAGTGGACCGAAGACCATTGGAACAGTGATTATAGAATTAACAGAAAAAACACTCTAGACTCAGGCACTGCACCCTGTATTACCAAGTGTCCAGCCCATATTCCAGTACAGGGGTATGTAAAACTTGCATCACTTGGGAAGTACACAGAAGCCCTAGAACTTATTAAAAAGCATAACCCGCTTCCAGCAGTGTGTGGACGCATCTGTCCTAAGCTCTGTGAAGAAGATTGTACACGGGGGGATATTGATGAAGCAGTAGCGGTGGATGACATTAAGAAATTCATCGCTGCAAAAGACCTTGATCAAGGAGTGCGTTATATTCCAAGAAAAAGACACGATTATAGCGATAAGAAAATTGCCATTATCGGTGGGGGGCCATCTGGACTGACTTGTGCTTATGATCTTGCTATTGATGGTTATGACGTGACTGTATTTGAGAAGCAAAATAGACTTGGCGGTATGTTGACCCTTGGTATTCCCTCTTACAGACTTGAAAAATCCGTTATCGATGCAGAAATAGACGTTCTCAGAGAAATGGGTGTCAAATTTGAAACCGGTGTTGAAGTTGGAAGAGATCAGACGATTGGTAAACTGAGAGATCAAGGGTATAACGCTTTCTTTGTAGCCATAGGTGCTCATAGTGGTAGAGGGATTGGTATTGAAGGGGAAGCTTCTGTAGAAGTCATCCATGGTGTGGATTTCCTTAGAGGCATTAATCTCGGGGATGTTTCGGAAGTGTCGGGAAAAGTAGTTGTCATAGGGGGTGGAAATGTTGCCATTGACGTGGCAAGAACTGCTGTCAGATTAGACAACGTGACACAAACAGATATTTTTTGTTTGGAGACAAGAGAAGAAATGCCTGCCCATGTAGACGAAATTGAAGAAGCCCTAGAAGAAGAGATTCTTGTGAATAACAGCTATGGACCTTCAAAAATCATCACAGAAAACGGCAAAGTGACGGGCGTTGAGTTTAAAAAGTGTATAACTGTCTTTGATGCGTCAGGTCGGTTTAACCCACAATTCGACGCGGCTCAAACCAAAGTAGTTCCTTGTGATTATGTGCTCTTATCCGTAGGGCAGACCTATAACTATGGAACACTTTTAGAGGGTGAAGCTGTTGCATTAACAGGTAGAAAGACCATTGAGGTGAATCCAATCACCCTTCAAACCACAAGAGCGGATATCTTTGCTGGCGGTGATGTAGCCAGTGGCCCTAAGCTTGCAATCGACGCTATTGCAGCTGGGAAAGAAGCAGCTGTATCCATTCATAGATTTGTTCAAAAGGGACAATCTTTAGTATTTGGCCGCGACACCCAAAGTTATATAATGTTAGATAAGAATAGCTTAAGGGATATTCAAAGCTATGATGAGACCAAACGTCAAAAGACAGTTCATGTCGATGGCAAGAAATCAAGGATGACATTTAGCGACTTGCGAGGCACCTTGACAGAAGAACAAATCAAAAAAGAAACGTCAAGATGTCTTGGCTGTGGTGCGAGTAAAGTAGATGAGTATCTCTGTGTTGGCTGTGGTGCGTGTACGCTTAAATGTAAATTTGACGCCATCAAGCTTAAAAGAGTTCATGATGTGAAAGGCTTTGAGATTGAAAATCTTCCTAAGAAAGTCATGGTAAATGTATTGAAGCGAAAAATGAAGATCGCCGCAAACAAAATTTATCCTTTTAGTAAAAAGAGATAAAGGCTTTGAATCTGATGAAAGGTGTGAAAGGTGACTTATGCATGAATTGGGTATCGTCTATGAAGTCATACGCATCGTAGATCATTTTGTGAAGGAAAACAACTTAACAAGAGTGGATAAGATCGTCCTTGAGATAGGCCAATTATCCCAAGCCATCCCAAGATTCATCGAGGAGTGTTATCCTGCTGCTGTAGATGAAACGGATTATATGGACACGAAGTTAGAGATTATAACCTTGCCAGCCAATGGACAGTGCGAAGACTGTGAGGGGATCTATAATATTATTGAGCATCATAAAACATGTCCCAAATGTCGCAGTGAGAAATTTGTTTTAGTATCTGGAGAAGAATTCAATATTAAAGAAGTCATAGCCTATTAGAGCGTTATAAGGAGGGGAAACATGGGATTGTTTTTTAATCATTTAACAGTGGTGAGTTTTATAGCTTTTGTTCTGTTTGTTGGCGTATGGGTGTTCATTAATGAAGCAACAAGAAGGTCCAAAGCACTATCCATCGGTGTATTTTGTGTCCTTCCAGTTGTTCTAGCGATATTGGTGTATATGGGTGTCTTAGGATCGCCTACTGGCAAAACGTGGTTTGGATGGGTCAAAGTAGTCTCTGCCCTCGTTGGGGTTTATGGATTTATGCTCATTCGTTACACGAAATTAGGAAACAAAAAATTTGCTGCCTATTTTCCAGTAACGATTTTATCACTTAACATCGCTGAAGCAGTTTATAGGGAACTTGAAGTTTTTCAAACTTACAAAGTGATGACAGTGGATGTATCTGGTGTTGTTATGATGGGTGGCTATTGGAACGTGTTGAATGCTATCGCTGGAATCTTGACGATTGTGACGTTAACAGGTTTTATGGGTATTCGGGTTTCAAAAGATAAGACGCGAGATATGATTTGGCCAGATATGACTTGGATGTATATCTGGGGATATACGTTATGGAACTTCGCGTATGTGTATAACTGTATTTCAACCAGATCAATGTATGCTGGGTTTGGTATCTTACTTGCCGCCATGATCGCTGAATATGTCTTTAAAAAAGGTGCATGGTTACAACATCGTGCTCAGATATTGTCAGTCTATGCTATGTTTTCACTGACGATTGATTACCAAGCTAGTCCTTTATTTCAAGTGGTTCCTGTCTATAAAGAAAGTATGTGGGCAATCATTAGTATCGTTTCTTTTGTATTTAATGTTGGTGTCTTTGCTTATATGATTTATGTGATTATAAGAGATAAGAAGAACCCACTTAAAGAAGAACTTTACACAGCAACACGTTATTTTAATAGGACATTAGCAGTAAATAACTTGCAGGATGAGCTAAATTGAAAGTACGGCTTTCCTATTTCACTCGAGAAGGATTCCATGTATAATAGGAATCAAGGACGTCGTGTGGACAGAGGGCAAATGAGAGATGGGCGGTTTGTAGCTGTTCGCGAGGTGGACCGCTGACGAAAGTACTTCATTACCAGCTCAACAATTAGTCAAGGGAATGCGCTTAACATGTCCTTTGAAACTACAGTAAGAAGGTCAAAAGGGATTTGAGGTTTTGATGAGTGAAGATGTAATTCAACAACAACTGAATAGGCTCTTTCGTAACCTGGGTCTCGACGGGGTGGACGGAAAGCCCGTAAAAATCCAAGGGGGATTCTTGCATACTGTCTATTTTGCATCCTCACCTCAGGGTAAATTTGCGGTCAAAGCCCTTAATCCAAAATTTATGTGTAATCCTGAAGCCCATCGCCAACTATTGAATGCCGAGAGAATCG
>JBBRGL010000149.1:0-6920 GCA_038240675.1 Peptostreptococcales bacterium | reverse complement strand
TTCTGACGTTCTCCATAATGGTAAACGCCACTTTTTTAGGCAGGTCAGCTTGGATGAGATAGATCATAATATCGTCTCGAGTGGATATAACGTCTTTAAGCTCTGCAGTTTTTGCCCTCACCAGTTCCTGAGCGTTGTTGATCCAAACGTCAGTTCCGTGAGAAAGACCCGAAATGCGAACCAGCTCCGCGAAAGTTGTAGGCTTGGTGTCATCCAGCATTTGACGGACAAATTTCGTTCCGAATTCGGGGATGCCCAAACTTCCAATGGCAATTGGATACTCTGGATCGATGATTTTGAGCGGAGCTATAGACGTAAAAATCTTCTTTGTCAGTGCGTCATCCAAGGGGATTTCCATACCGTTTAGTCCGGTCATTTCCTCTAGCATCTTGATGATAGTCGGTACGTCGTGTCCGAGTATATCAAGCTTTAGTATTCGACCACTGATGGAGTGATAATCAAAATGCGTCGTGATAATACCAGAGCTTGAATCATTGGCAGGATACTGAATGGGCGTAAATTCATGAATATCCATGTCACCAGGAACGACCATTATACCGCCAGGGTGTTGTCCAGACGTGCGTTTAACGCCAGTACACCCCACTGCGAGTCTTGCCACTTCACGGTTTGATACCTTTTTATTGGATTCTTCAAAATATTTTTTGACAAATCCAAATGCGGTTTTATCGGCGATTGTGCCGATGGTTCCCGCTCTGAAGACATAGCCTTTTCCAAAGAGTTCCTCAGTGTATTGATGCGCCACTGCCTGATACTCCCCAGCAAAGTTCAAATCGATATCGGGTTCCTTGTCGGCCTCGAATCCTAAAAAAACTTCGAAGGGAATGTCATGGCCATCTTTAATGAGAGGACCATGACAATCTGGACAATTTTTGTCTGCCAAGTCGGCACCTGAACCGATGCTCCCATCTAAAATAAAATCCGAATAGAAACAATTTGGACATCTATAGTGAGGCGGCAGTGGATTGACTTCGGTAATATCACTCATTGTGGCGGCTAGAGAAGATCCTACAGAACCCCTTGAGCCAACCAAGTAGCCATCTCTGATAGATTTAGTTACCAGTTTTGAAGCGATCATATACATGACTGCATAACCGTGTTTGATAATAGAGGTGAGTTCCCTATTGAGCCGTGTTTCAACCTCTTCTGGCAAATTTTCACCATACATGCGCCGAGCCTTGGCATAACACATGTCGTTCAAATCTTCGGCTGATCCCTCAATATAGGGTGGGAACGTACCGTCTGGAATAGGAATCATCTCTTCAATTAAATCAGCAATGACGTTGGTGTTGGTCACTACAACTTCTTTTGCTTTTTCCGAGCCCAAATAAGCAAATTCAACGAGCATTTCCTCAGTGGTCCGAAGGAAAAGTGGAGGCTGCTGATCCGCATCTTGAAAGCCTTGTCCTTTCATGAGTATACGCCTGTATATTTCCTGCTCAGCATCCATGAAATGCACATCACAGGTTGCCACCACAGGTTTTAGAAGTTCTTCACCCAATTTGACGATGGTTCGGTTCATGTCTTTAAGGTCCTCTAAGCTCGAAAGTCGATTTTGATCCAATAAAAATTGATTGTTTCCAAGGGGCTGAATTTCAAGGTAATCATAGAATGAAGCAATCTCCACCAATGCATCGTGGTCTTTGCCCTGAAGCATTGCTTGAAAAAGTTCACCGGCTTCGCAGGCGCTGCCCAAAATAATGCCTTCTCGTTTTTTCATCAAAACACTTTTAGGAATACGCGGCTTCTTATAGAAGGTTTCGATGTGGCTATGGCTGATTAATTCGTAAAGGTTTCTCAGACCAATTTTGTTCTGAGCGAGCAATATAATATGATGGGTGTCGTAATTTTTAAAATCCATCGTTTGAGTTGCAAAGCTATTGAGGTCTCTCAAATAATGAATGTCCTTAACCTCTAATATTTTAAACAACTTGAGCATAATACCAGCCGTCGCTTCAGCATCGTTAAGCGCTCTGTGATGACTTTCGAGAGGCACATCTAAGTGTTTGGCAACTAAATTGAGCTTGTGCCTTTTAAGTTCCGGCAAAAGCAACCGACTCATAGAGAGGGTATCCATAATACAAGGTGCAAAGCTGTATTTCAGTCTGTGAGAAGCTACCCGAATAAAGGCAGTGTCAAAGGGCGCGTTGTGCGCAACGACCACTGAACCTTCGATAAAGCCTAAAAATTGGGGCAGAACTTTGTCTATAGTAGGTGCATCCACAAGCATTTCATCTGTAATCCCTGTCAATTCAACAATAAAATCAGAAAGTTTTACACCGGGATTTACAAAGCTTGAAAATCGATCGACCACTTGCTTGTTCACAATTTTAACGGCACCGATTTCTGTAATATGGTCACTTTGAGCAGACAGGCCCGTTGTTTCAATATCGAATACAACATAGGATCCAACAAAAGGAATATCCTCCTTAATGCCGATGACCAAGTCCGTTTTATCATCGAGCAAATAGCCCTCAACACCGTAGATGATTTTTATACCACTTTTTTTGCCCTCTTCCATTGCGTCTGGAAAAGCTTGTACAACGCCGTGATCCGTGATGGCTATTGCTTTGTGCCCCCATTCGGCAGCGCGTTTGACAAGTTTTTTGACAGGTGTAATGGCATCCATGGCGCTCATTGTACTATGCATATGAAGTTCAACACGTTTGACCTCGGCGTTGTCCATTTTCATTTTGCGTTCGATTTTGACGCGGCTAATGCCTAAAACATGAACGACTGTATCGCGTTCAAAGGTATCGTACCTTGCCCGCCCTTCAACACGATAATGATCCGCAGGCTTTAGGGCATCTAATAATTCATCTGCTTCTTTGCCTGCCAAAAACATTTTGAAAAGCAGTGTATTCGTATAGTCCGATAGTGAAAACGACAATAGGTGTTTGCCGCCTTTTAGCTCACGTCTACTCACCTCAATCAGTTCACCTTGATAAGCAACTAAGGTTTCGTCTTCTACTGCATGATCCATAGGCTGAAATGGGCCTTTGACTTCTTTTTTATACACCACGTTCGGACCTGTTTCGGCCTTTTGATATTTTCTTTCAGGCTTTACGGCCTGAGGCCTTTTATCTGTTGAAGGCGTTCTCTGAAATTCATCCGACAACCTTTTGAGCTCTTCTTCCTTCTCCATATCAAAACAGTCATCAATGAATTCAACACAATTGAATGCCACCTTTATAGCTGCACCAAACCTAACATTGATGTAATTTTGGATGGCCAAATCCGTTTTTTTGCTTTTGATTAGGCGTATAAGCGCATCCCCAGCTATTTCGAACTGGAGGGTTTGATCAGAAAACAAATATTCTCCTTCTATAATACTCTTTAGAAGGGGCACTTCATCGGCATAATGGTCCTTTAGATCTTGTACCATAAGGGCCACATCAGAAATTCCCGGATATTTAACCAGAACCGTCGCCTTGAATCCTCTTGGCATAGACTCTAAAATATCCTCTTTGAGTTTGATCTCGACAGCCTTTTGCATATAGGCGTCCGCCAATAGAACAAGACGGATTACTCCGTCTTCTTTAGATATTTCAATCGCTTCCACTTGAATAAAGTCGAATGCACTTAAATGGTCTGACAGTGATTTCATGTAATTCTTCCCTCTTCCAGCGCTCTTATCTCTTGTTCTAATGTATCCATGATATCCGCTGTGGCAATTTTGCGTATTGCCACACCTTTTTTGAACAAAACGGCATGGTCCTTGCCACCGGCTATTCCTAAATCTGCTTCTCTTGCTTCACCAGGCCCATTGACAGGGCAGCCCATAATAGCTACAGTGATTGGCAATTTACAGTCACCCAACTTTAGTTCCACAGCTTTTGCAATGTCGATCATATCGTACTGGCATCTTCCGCATGTTGGACACGAGACGAATTCAATGCCAAAACGCCGAATAGCAAGCCCTGACAAGATTCCTTTAGCCGCTTTAACCTCTTCCACGGGGTCCTCTGTCAAGGAAACGCGAAGGGTATCACCTATTCCATCTAAAAGCATAGATCCTATGCCCATAGAGGATTTAATAATCCCATGGCGCATGGTTCCCGCCTCTGTAATGCCTAAATGGAGAGGATACTGGACGCGTGATGACAGCAAGCGATATGCTTCGACGGTTTGTACCACATCAGAGGCTTTGAGGGACACAATGATTTGATCAAAATGCAATTTTTCAAGTATATCAATGTGTTTGAGCGCACTTTCAACCATAGCTTCAGCTGTAGGACGCCTATATTTCTCAAGTATTTCCTTTTCCAACGACCCCCCATTGACGCCTATGCGAATAGGGACAGATTTATCTTTACAAGCATCCACCACTGCCTTAATTCGTTCGATTGAACCAATATTGCCGGGGTTGATCCTCAGTTTGTCCACGCCATTCTCGACGCATTTAAGTGCAATGCGGTAATCGTAGTGAATGTCTGCGACTAAGGGGATTTTGATGGCTTTCTTGATTTGAGCAAGGCCTCTTGCCGCCTCTATATTGAGGACAGCCAATCGAACGATTTCACAGCCCGCCTCTTCAAGTTTTTTGATTTGTGCGATTGTACTGACGACATCCTCTGTCTGTGTATTTGTCATAGACTGTACCCAAATGGGGTTTTGATTACCCACTATGAGTTCCCCAACACGAACAGGAAGCGTTTCACGTCTTTTGATCATGTTCTACTCCTTTAGGCTACTGCCAGAACTTAAAGATATCTTTGACGAAAATAACAATAGTCAACCCAATTAAAAGGACGAATCCTAATTTATGAATATTGGCTTCCCATTCTTCTTTTACGGGTCTTCTGAAAATAATTTCTATGATTAAAAACAAAATTCGTCCACCATCCAAGGCTGGCAAAGGCAGTAAATTCATAAGGCCCAAGTTAATTGAAATAAGCGCCGCTAAACCAATGACGTTAGCAAGGCCAGATTTTGATGCCTCACCAATCATCACAACGATGCCCACTGGCCCAACCACATCATTTGCAAAATTATTGCCTTGAAATAACTTTGGGAGGTATTCGAGAATCATTTTTGTCACCTTTCCAGTGGTCTCAAAACCATACTGTACAGATGCCAAAACGGAGTGCTTTCTCAGAGACTGAATGCCAATCATATACCTTTTTTCAGTTGTATCAAGGACTGGTTTCACCTCAATAGTCATAGACTTTCCACTTCGCTCAATATCAAACGCAATAGGTTCACCCTTAGAGGCGCCAATAACCTTGGTCAAATCATTCCAAGTGGAAATCGGTGTATTGTTTATGGCAAGGACTTTGTCCCCAATAATCAGTCCAGCTTCCACAGCCGGCATATTGTCGACGAGCTTTCCAATCTGTGTGGTTTCCATGCCATTGTAAAGCGCTAGGGCCATAAAGAGAATAATAGCCAAAACAAAATTCATGAGTGGTCCAGCCGCTATTATACCCACCTTAAGAAAAGGATTTTTCTTTTGAAAGCTTCTGACGTCAGCTGATTCATCGCCTTCCCCTTCCATAGCGACAAAGCCACCAATAGGAAATACACGTAGAGAATAAAGCGTTTCTTTGCCTTGAAATTTGAAAATTTTCGGACCCATGCCTATGGCAAATTCGTTAATCTTAACGCCGCCTATTTTGGCGACGATAAAATGTCCAAATTCATGAAAAAGAACAACTAAACCAAATACAACAATAAAACTGATAAAAGTTTGCATAAAAGCTCCTTATTTAAGTGTGAATACCCTTGCCGCACGATCCGCGTCAAGTATTTCTTCAAGGGTGGGATGTGAAATAACTTGATGCTTTTCCATAACAGTCGAAACCCACTTTGGAATATCGACAAACCTAATTTTGTTGTTTAAAAAAGCTTGAACAGCCATTTCGTTTGCTGCATTGAGAACTGTTGTCATAGTACCACCTACTGCGAGTGCGTCAAATGCCAGTTTTAAGCAAGGAAAACGGCGAAAATCCGGTTCTTCAAAGGTGAGTGTTGGATACTTTGCAAAAGAAAAAGGCTCAAGCTTTGAAGGCACCCTTGAAGGGTAGAAAAGTGCATAGTGAATAGGAAGCCGCATATCAGGGTGTCCCAGTTGAGCCAATACTGAAGTGTCGTTGAACTGAACCATCGAATGAATAATACTCTGCGGATGCACAACCACTTTAATTTGAGAAGGCGCCACATCAAAGAGCCATTTGGCCTCTATCACTTCTAACCCTTTATTCATCAAAGAAGCCGAATCAATGGTTATTTTTTTGCCCATGGACCAATTTGGGTGTTTCAAAGCGTTTTCTAAGGTGATTGCTTCAAATGTTTCAAGGAGTCTCTGCCGGAAAGGACCTCCGGATGCCGTCAAGAGAATACTGTCTATTTCAGCGTGTTTTGTCCCTTGTAGACACTGAAAAATTGCACTGTGTTCGCTGTCCACGGGAATGATTTGTGCGCCTTTGTCTTTGGCCCTGGCCATGACTAGCTCTCCTGCGGCAACCAATGTTTCTTTATTAGCAAGCGCAATCGTTTTTCCGCAATCGATGGCCTTAAGGGTTGGTATAAGTCCAACGCTACCCATGACAGAGGTTAAGACGATATGAACCTCTGGGTCTGTGACAATCAAATCCATTTCAGCGTTGCCGACGAGTATAATGGTCTTTCCATCATACCGTTCTTTTAATTTTTCCCCCTGATGTACATTAGAAACAAGTGCGTATTTAGGCGCAAATGCGTTGATTTGACTTTCAAGTAAATCTATATTGTTGTCGCAGTGTAGGGCAAACACTGTAAGTTGATCCGGATTAAGGGCGACAATTTCTAAAGTTTGAGTTCCTATGGAACCCGTTGACCCTAAAATGGTCAAACATTTCATATGGATTCTCCTCTTATTCGCATCGTTTAATGATTTTTAGGCCAAAGCATTACACGAGACC
>JBBRGL010000148.1:0-6958 GCA_038240675.1 Peptostreptococcales bacterium | reverse complement strand
CCCTGTACGCGAGAGTCTTCCAAATGCGCCGCAACGCAGAAGTTGAGGAATTTTCGATAAGCTGAGCTTATCCAAAAGCCCCAAATTCAAGACGCAAGTATTTTGAAGGATCGTAGCGTACTCCCCGTACGCGAGAGTCTTCCAAATGCGCCGCAACGCAGAAGCAGGGGAATTTTCGACTAAATCTCAGCTTATCCAAAAGCCCCAAATTCGAGGCGCAAGTATTTCGAAGGGTCGTAGCGTACTCCCCGTACGCGAGAATCTTCCAAATGCGCCGCAACGCAGAAGTTGGGGAATTTTCGATAAGCTGAGGGTTAGAGGATGCTGGCCATCATTGGATAGTCCACTTCTGAGACCCCGCCCGAAATGCTTTTGAGTCCTGAGTGAATAAAACAGGCGCGCTGAATGGTTGAATGCCCAAATCGGCGGCGGAGTTCGTCGACAGTCTGATCCAGAAGTCTACCCTTCTCAAAATTGTCCTGATCAAAAAAAGAATATTGATAGAAATTCTTGGGTGCCAACTGACTGACTCTGACGCCTAAATGCCTTATGGGCGTATGCGCCCAAGCTTCGTTGAAGAGGCGTTTGACGACTTCGAAAATCTGAGGGGTATGGTCGGTGTAGTTGAATAGCTTTTGTTGGTGGGAAAGACTTTCTAACGTTGCACTGCGAATGGAGACGGATACAAGGCCTGCCATAAGCGTCTCTTCCCTGAGGCGCATGGACACCATTTCTGTCAGGGAGAGAAGGACCATGTGGGCTTCTTCGGCTGTAGTGACATCAAAAGGAACGGTGGTGGAGTTGCCGATGCCTTTGACGGTTGTATAGACATCCCCTTTGAGAGCGGAGTCTTCAATGCCGTTGGCAAATTCCCAAACCATAATCCCAGGACTTTTTAGGGTATAACGGATCAGGTCTCTGTCTGTCTTCGCCAAATCGCCAATGGTATAGATGCCGAGTGCATTGAGTTTCGGGCCTGTTGCTCTCCCCACCATAAAGAGGTCCTCCACGGGCAAAGGCCACATTTTTTCGGCAATTTCTTGGGGATAAAGGGTGTGTACGCGGTCAGGTTTCTGAAAATCACTGGCAACTTTGGCCAGAAGCTTGTTACTTGAGATGCCCACATTGACGGTAAAGCCCAATTCATCTCGAATTCTATCCTTGATGGTGTGGGCTAGAGTCAAGGTGTCTCCATATAGATTTGAATAGTTTGTAAACTCTACAAAGAATTCATCGACTGAAAAGCGCTGAACACTTTCTGAATACTCTTCTAGAATGGACTTCATAGCATTTGAGCACTTCATGTAAAGACCGTAAGAGGGTCTGACGATGGTGAGGATGGGACACTTGGCATAGGCTTTATTGAGCGCTTCTCCCGTTTGGATACCATAGGGTTTGGTGGGTATGGACTTGGCAAGTACAATACCCCGTCTGGTTTTAGGGTCCCCGCCAACGACGGACGGAATGAGCCTCAAATCCACAGGATCGCCATTTTCTAAACGGTGTGTCGCCTCCCATGCCAAGTAGGCAGAATTGACGTCAATATGAAAAATAGTGCGCATAGGCTTACCTCTAAAAGCAATTCAAACAGCATTTTGACGATTCGACAAGATATTCTATATTTTATAAAGCACCCAAATACAGCTCGACAGGGTGTAGCGAAGCTCATAAAGTTTGAGTTCGTCTTGGATGAGACTTTCGCAGGTATAGATGTAGGCCACTTCCCCTGCTTTTTTTGTGGCTTCGCGCTTGAGGATTCTGTCTACACGAATGGTGGTGAGGGACTTGTCCTCTAACTTCATCCTAAATTTGATGGGTTTCACATCGCCGGCAGAGTCAGATAGGAAAAGCATTTCGATGGGCTTTGCAATAACCTTCATAATAAACATCCTTTCAGGGGTTGCTAATATACTCATTATATACGAACGTACGTTCGATTGCAATGGCCAAAAAATAAAGACCAAAAAAAACTCTCTATTGAATGTGTTAAAAATTTGTTGTACACTGAACTTAGAATTCAAATTATTTTGTAGTTCTTGTGAAAAAATTTGAATACCTTTGAGAAAGAAGGAGTGATACTGTGGTTAAGAATTTTCAAGATCTTATGACGATGGCAAAGACGCAAACAAAAATGCGATTAGCTGTTGCGGCAGCTCAAGATGACGATGTGCTCATGGCGGTGGTCAAAGCTGCGGAAGAAGGCTTAGTCGAACCCATTTTAGTGGGGGACAAAGCAGAAATCCTTAAAATCGCTGCAGAGAACAATCTTCAAATTGCAAATTTTCAACTGATCGAAGCGGATTCGTTAGAAGACGCTGCTGCCCAATCGGCTCAACTCATCAGTGATGGCAAGGCTGATTTCTTGATGAAGGGGCTCATCGATACATCCATTCTTTTAAAAGCTGTCCTTAATAAAAGCTACGGATTACGGACAGACAGCTTGTTGTCGCACGTGATGCTCTATCAAATACCGGCTTATCATAAAATGCTTTTCCTCACAGATGGGGGCATGAATATTGCACCAACTGTTGACGAGAAGGTCAAAATAATTGCCAATGCTGCTTGGGTAGCAAAGGCTATGGGTATAGAGACCGTGAAGGTTGCTTGCCTCGCTGCAAAAGAAAAAGCCAATCCTAAAATGCCTGCTACAATGGACGCAGCCGAACTACAAGAACGCTGCAAGGCTGGGGCATTTGCTGAAGGTGTCATCGTTGAAGGTCCTCTCGCTTTTGATTTAGCGATTTCTGAGGAAGCGGCACGGATCAAGCATTTTGGTGGCGCAGTAGCCGGAGATGCGGACGTTCTCATGGTTCCTAATATTGAAGTGGGAAATGGTATTGGAAAAGCACTTTCTTATTTTGCCAACGCAGAATCTGCAGGCATCATTATGGGTGCAAAAGTCCCCGTGGTCCTTGTTTCAAGAGCAGACAGTTATGAGACTAAGCTCAACTCCATTGCACTTGGCAGCGTCATTGCGGCCTATAAATAAAGCAACACGTAAACGAAAGTCGATCATACTATAGAGTTAAAAAGGAGCGTATACGAATGAAACAGTTGTTGACTGGTAATGAAGCCGTTGCCCGTGGCGCCTATGAAGCGGGAGTCACCTATGCTTCTGCTTACCCTGGAACGCCAAGTACAGAAATTCTTGAAAATGTTGCAGAGTACAAAGAGGCTATTGTCGCTGAGTGGGCACCCAATGAAAAGGTAGCACTTGAGACGGCTATAGGCGCTTCAATTGCAGGCGCTAGATCGCTGGCTGCAATGAAACACGTCGGCGTCAACGTCGCCGCAGATCCACTTTTCACTTTTGGCTATACGGGTGTAACAGGGGGAATGGTCCTCGTCTCAGCAGACGATCCAGGTTGTCACAGTTCACAAAATGAGCAAGACAACAGATATTACGCTAAATTTGCAAAAATCGCTATGATTGAGCCTTCAAATTCACAGGAATCTTTAGATTACATGAAAGCGGCTTACGAAATCAGTGAGCAATTTAATGTAGCGGTTCTTTTCAGAATGACAACGCGCGTTTGTCACTCAAAGAGCATCGTTGAGGTTGGTGAGCGCAAAGAATTCCCGATTATTCCTTATGTCAAAAACCCAGGCAAGTATGTGGCATCCCCTTCAACGGCAAAAGTTCTTCACCCTGTGGTAGAAGAAAAACTGCTTAAACTTGAAGCTTTCAGTAATGAAACGCCCCTGAACCGCATTGAGTGGAATGATAAAAAAGTAGGGATTATTACATCAGGTGTTGCTTACCAATATGCACAGGACGTTTTCGGCACAAATGCTTCTTACTTGAAATTAGGATTTAGCTTCCCGCTTCCAATGCAAAAGATTCGTGATTTTGCTGCTGAAGTGGAAACGCTCTATGTCATCGAAGAATTAGAGCCGTTTATCGAAGAGCAATTAAAAGCCGCGGGCATTAGCTGTATCGGCAAAGAAAAAATCCCACGCGTAGGTGAGCTTAACCCAGATATTATCGCGAAAGCACTTCTTGGCGTTGAAAGTACATCCATTTCAATGTCTGCAGACAAAAAAGTAGGACGTCCGCCAACACTCTGTGCAGGCTGTCCTCACAGAGGGTTCTTCTATGCTTTGACAAAAAAGAAAAATGTCATGGTTACAGGGGATATCGGCTGTTATACACTCGGTGCAGCTGAGCCGCTGAATATGGTGGATACAGTCATTGATATGGGTGCTTCTATTTCTATGGGCCACGGCGCTGCAATGGCTTTCAAGAAGAATAATGTTGAAAAGCGCGTTGTCACTGTTATTGGGGATTCAACATTCTTCCATACAGGCGTCAACTCACTGATGCACGTTGCCTTCAACAAAGGCAATACGGTCAATGTCATTCTTGACAACCGCATTACGGGCATGACAGGACATCAAGAGAACCCAGGAACGGGATTCACCCTTATGGGCGAAGAAACGGGCCAAATCGACATTCCAGCGCTTTGCACAGCTATAGGCATCAAACAGGTCGTCACGGTGAATCCACTGAAGCTTGACGATATGTCAAAAGTGATTGATGATGCATTTGCATTTGATGGCCCATCGGTGATCATTACAAGATGGCCTTGCGTCCTCAAAAAATTCACGGAGCAGGACATTAAAGAATTTAACCTTGTTAAATCAAGATGCCATGTCATTGACGAAAAATGCAAAGGTTGCCGCGTCTGCACGAAGACAGGTTGCCCTGCTATTTCCTTCAATAAAGAAACAAAACTTGCAAGCATTGATGAACATATGTGTGTAGGCTGTGAAGTGTGTCTCCAAGCGTGTCCTTTTAAAGCAATCGAGAAGGTAGGTAAATAATATGTCAGATGTGAAAAATGTATTATTGGCCGGCGTAGGCGGTCAAGGGATTATCCTTGCCAGCAAAATTCTTGCTATAGGCTTAATGGATGCTGGTTATGACGTTAAAATGTCAGAAGTACACGGTATGGCTCAACGCGGCGGCAGCGTTACAACGCAAGTCCGTTTTGGGAAAAATGTCTTTTCGCCCATTATCGGCATAGGACAAGCGGATATCTTGGTTTCCATGGAGCTTATGGAAGCGGGGAGATACCTTGAATTTGTCAAGCCAGAGGGAAAAGTTGTCATCAATGATTTTAGAATTCCATCAGCGCCTATTCTTGCTGGCGCTGTAGACTATCCTGAAGGCGTCATTGCTGAATTGTCTTCTAAAATCAACACACAGGTTGTTAAAGCTTCACAGATGGCAGATGATCTTGGCAACGCTAAAATCATGAACGTCATTATTCTCGGTGCACTTGTTAAGGCTATGGGCCTTACGGATATTGATTGGGAAGCGGTTGTTCGCAGAACGGTCAAAGAAAAATTCATCGAGATCAATATCAAAGCCCTTCATATGGGTATGGATTCAGTCCAGTAAATAAAAAACAACTTCAAAGCTGCATCTCGGAATTACCTTCTGAGATGCAGCTTTTTTGCTGTATAATGAAGAATGAATAGGAGGAAGAATAAAATGTTGTCCTTACAGAAAACTTTAGATCAAAGAAAAATTTATTTGCCCTTGATCCAGCACTTCAATTGGCTCCCGCTAGAAAAGGGACAGATTGTTTTGACTGAGGCGTTTATGAGTGAAGCGCTAGAGGGTGCCTTCAAAAGGCCAAGCTGGCTGAAGTCACTCCGTGTAAAACTTAAAGATCAAATAATCTGTGCCAAAATAGGCTTTATAAATTTCCCGGAATTAAATGTCGACTTTAAAGTGCTGGATTTTAGATTTAATCCGGCGAATCATTACGCTGTTGTGGCTTATACAGTTGACCTCAATCCGTTTTTAGTCAAAGGTGCAACCGCGCTCCTGAATCAGTTTGTTTTTAAAAACAGTGATTTTATGAAGGTCGATCAAAAAAACGGTGAAATAACAATACAGTTTGACAAGATTAAAGGGTTTAGCCAGTATTTGCAGGTTGAATTTTCAGAAGGCCAATTAAGGGAACTGTTGACCGTGACTCTACTGCCCATTGAGGCGGCAGCTGTAACGCTAGACTTGGATATTAAGGGATTTAGATGGTGATGAGTTGATGGATTTGAAACCGTGTCGGGAGATGCGGTTTTTTTTATGGGTAAAAATCGGTTTGGGGCATAGAGGAAGCTCTGAGGTCAGCGGAATCGGGCTTACAGCCTTAGAGGAATCACACCACGAATACCCGATTCCACTGACCCTAGACGGCACCTGAAATCTTCCGTGACCTACTAGGGGGTTAATAATTATGAAATTAAAGTTGATATTTATGCAGAAATTGCTGTGATGTTTATTCGAAAACGTCCTAAAATACCACAGCATTCGTATGGCATAGTGAATCGAAAGGGTTGTACGGCGCTTCGCGTGGGACAGTAGTGGGACGGTAGTTGTGGGGCCGTTCAGCGCTTCGCGTGGGACGGTTGTGGGACGGTTGTATGGGAGAGATTGTTTTGGGGTCGAGACCAGTTTAGGTCACTATATGCTCATGATTTGAGTGTTGCATTTAATGTATGATGCTGATTGCTTAAAACCGAAAGTCGATACTGAAATCTTGATGAGAGTGTCAAAAGTAAGTTTCTCGATTATTCATACTGCATATAGTTCCAGTTGAACATTCCGGAACTATATGCAGTATGAACAAAATCAACTACAGACTTTTGACACCCTAGTCAATCTGCTATTCAGAAGTCAGAATCCCTTGCGTTACAATAGGACATTGTCGCTTATGGTTCAGATAAAGTTGATATTTATGCAGAAATTGCTTGATGTACGAAGGTAAAACGCTTCAATCGATAATTAGAGTGTTTATGAGTAGGAGAGTGCTTTTGGACTTTTTTTCTAACTTAAGGAGGTCTTGTTTTTGGAAAACGAGAAGAACCGCTCATAGGCCCAGCAACAAAAGACTTTACTTACAACAATGGGCCGACTTGCATATATATAAAATTATATTGATAATTA
>JBBRGL010000147.1:0-6958 GCA_038240675.1 Peptostreptococcales bacterium | reverse complement strand
GAGGCGTACGTTATTGGCTAGGTCTTTTTCAGTGAGATAGCCCATCTCCGTGGGGAGAACTTGTCCGCCGCCATCAAGCACTTGCACTTTGCAGTATCCACAACTCCCTTTTCCGCCGCAGGCAGACGGAATGAAAATTTCCTGCTCCATCAAAGCGCTCAGAAGGGAACTGCCACCGTCCACGATGTATTCTTTTTCACCGTTGATGGTTATTTTTTTATCACCGTAATTGGCGATGGTGCGATTGGCGACGGAGAGAAACAAGGCGAGGACGCCAGAAATTGCGGATAATGTTGCTACAGATACGATAATATCATTCATTTGCGCCCTCCTATTGAATTTGTACGATGCCTGAAAAACCGATGAAAGCCAAAGCCATAAGGCCGGTGATGATCAGCGTGATGCCTGGGCCCTCAAGGCCTTTGGGTATGGGGGCGTTTTTGATTTTTTGCCTGATGGCGGCCAAGGTGACGATTGCCAGTGTCCAGCCGAGACCGGAACCGATGCCGAAGGCCATAGATTGAAACAAGTTGTATTGACGAATGATGACAAACAGAGATACACCGAGAATTGCGCAGTTGACCGTGATGAGGGGAAGGAATATGCCCAGTGCAAAATAAAGAGACTGGAAATAGCGGTCCACGATCATCTCAAGGAGCTGTACAAAAGCGGCAATGACGATAATGAAAACAATAAATCTGAGGTATTCAAGTCCTAACGGAACAAGTACGTAAATATAGACCAAATAGTTGAATAAAGTGGTAAAGGTAAGGACGAATGTGACGGCCTGGCCTAAACTCATGGCGGTTTTGATTTCGCCAGACACGGCGATGAAGGAGCACATGCCGAGGAAGTTGGAGAGGATCATATTGTTGGTGAAAATCGCCGCGAAAAATATAATGAGCGGATTAATGTCAACCATTAGTGGCCTCCTTTCGAATCAACTGCTTGAGCATCGGGAAGGACGTTGCGTGAAACCCAGATGACGATTGCGAGCATAAAGAATGCACCGGGAGGCATAATCATGAGATTCCAATTGACCCACCAACTGCCTAATATTTTGATGCCAAACAGTGAGCCAAAGCCCAAAAGCTCTCTGACAGATGCAATCATGAGAAGGACCATGGCATAACCAGCACCGGAGGCGACGCCGTCAAGGAAGGACAAAACCGGCGGATTTTTTTGAGCAAAGGCTTCGGCGCGGCCCATGATGATGCAGTTTGTGATGATGAGACCAACGTATGGCCCAAGGGCCTTGCTGATCTCGGGGAAAAACGCCTGTAAAAAGATATCCACCAAAATAACATAGGCTGAAATAATAAGTGTCTGTACCATCATGCGGATGTGTTTAGGGGTGTTCTTTCGAATCAGTGAAACGGTAAATGATGAAAAGGCTGTGACGAAAATAAGGCCAAGTCCCATGACAAGGGAGTTCATCATCAAATTGGTTACTGCAAGGGCTGAACAAATGCCCAGTATTTGTCTGAAAACGGCGTTTTCTTTGATAAGACCGGATTCAAATATTTTTTTGATTTTACCTGCCATTATTTTGCACCTCCGATCTTGATCAGTGTTTCGCCAAGACTATTGTTGATGAGCTTTATGACGGCGTCGGAAGTCTGGGTTGCGCCGGATATGGAGTCGATGTTGCCGCCCGCTTTGGGTTTATAGACTAGCGTCTCAGATCCGTTGATGGCAACTTTTCTAAACTGCTCCTTGTACCAAGGTTCGTCAATACGGCCACCGAGACCTGGGGTTTCAGAGTGGGCAAGGAAGCTGACGCCTAGAATGGTTTTGTAGTCAGACGAGACGGCTACAAGGCCTTTTATACTTCCCCAAAGGCCAGGCCCGATAAAAGAAAATGCACGGCCTTTGAGGGCGCCGTTGTCTGTGGCTGTGTAGACGGGTATATCGCTGATGGTTTGTTCTGTGATGACTTGATCATAAAGTGTGTTCAATGTATCTGGGGGCTGATTGATGTCATATCCAAGGACATAGAGAATATTGCTCTTGAGCTTAAGGGCGTTCAATTCTTTTATTTTGTCTTTGGAAATCTCGTTGACGACAGCTAGAGAGGTTGTAAAAATAACGGTGACGAGGACCATAAAAAATACAGGGTAGAGTATGGGTTTTTTATTTTTTGATTTTGTCATGCTAGGCACCAGCCTTTGCCGGCTTTTTAAGGGCCTTGACCATTTCATCTAAAAGGGGTGAGAAAGTATTGCCAATTAAAATGGCGAACATGACACCGCCTGAGAAAAGGGCAAATCCACGAATGACCACCGTGATGACGCCGATGAGAAGGCCGTAGATCCATTTGGCTTCAACGGTTTTGGGGGCTGAGATGGGGTCTGTGGTCATAAAGACAGCGCCAAAGAGGAAGCCACCTGACATGAGACCGTAAAGGGGATGCATCACTTGGGTGATACCAAGGGCGTAAAAAGCCGTGCTGGCCACTAAAAATCCGATGACGGTGCTGGTGATAAGTTCCCAAGAGGCTGTTTTCGTGACAATGAGGTAAATAGCAGCCAAAATGATGAGGATGTGCGACGTCTCGCCGAGAGATCCTGAGACTGTGCCAAACAAATGGTTCATGATGTTTGGGAGTTCTCCTGAATTGCGGTAAGCAATCATGGGTGTGGCAGTGGTTAGCGTATCAATTTGTGGGCCAAGGTACTGTGTCAGTGCGCCCAAACCGCCTGTTGCGGATTTGGTCCACTGGACTGTCAACTGTGTTGGAAAACTCACGTAGACAAATGCTCTGCCGACGAGGGCGGGGTTGAAGACGTTTCGTCCAAATCCGCCAAAAACTTCTCTGCCAAAGACGATGCCAAAGAAAATACCCAGACCGCCAATCCAGAAAGGCGTTTGGGCAGGAAGTGTCAGCGTATAAAGGATAGCACTAACAAAGACAGCTTCTGAGAGGGGCTTTTTGGATTTGCGTTTGAAGAGCCATTCAGCCAAGAGACCGCTTAGCATATTGACAATCAAAAGCAGAAAAGCCCGCCATCCAAAGAAGTAAGCGGAGGCAAGAACGAGAGGCAACAAAGAATAAATGACTTTGCGCATTGCGTTTTGCTTCATAAAGTGACTCGAATACCATTTCAAAGTAAGTCCTCCCTAATAGGTGATGCGTATGATTGCTATTTCAATTATAGTCTATTTGTATCCCAAAAGCAGAAGTTTAAATCGCTCATTGTGAAAAAAATTGTAATTATTCAATCGACTCGCTTTGGGGGTGGCGGAAGCGGGCTTTGGCCCTTGCCGCCCTTCGCCTCTTTCCGCTAGGCCCACTGGCCAATTCTCCTAGCACCCGGGCATTCGTGGTGCGCTTCCCTTAGGGCTGGAAGCCCGCTGAGTCCACTGAAAAACTGCGAATTTCTTCGTTGTTGCACCAAACTCCGGGCTTCAAGAGATAATCAGTAGAAGTCTCATGCTTTGTGAAACAAGCATGAACACTCCCTTCGGGATTTTCCCTCTTAACGATGAAACTGTTAAGCTCCAAAAATAGGCTGACTAAAGCTCCAAAAATACGCCGACTAAAGCTCCAGTCCTCGTTTGGCGCACGCCTCGAACTTCTTACTTTTGATTGGCCTCTAAAACCAGACTTTTTCAGTGGTCTCAGCCCGCTTCCACTTTTTATTTGCGCTTCCCCTAGGGCTGGAAGCCCGCTTCCACTGCTCACCAGTGCTAAACCCTCGTCTCTTATTGTAGGAACCCCAAAACTCATGTAAAATGAAACGTAGGACGAATATCGAGCACAGTGCGGATAGGGGATATTGATGAAAAAAAATATTGTGGTCATGAGTGGACTGATGGTCCTTTTGTGTGTCTTCTTAGCAAACCTCTACATCTTAGGCACATTTAATATGAATATCTATCAGCTGCTGTTTTCAAACAACCAGTTGACGCAAGAGGATAGAGAATACCTCAAAGCTCGGGGTACTTTGGTTTATGGCTCTGATGACAACTCGCCGCCACTGCGGTTTTACGACGGGGTAGCAGGTGAATATAAAGGACTGGCGGTGGATTATCTCCGTGCACTTGCCATTGAACTCGAAACTGAAATCAAGTTTGAGCCTATGATTTGGGAAGATGCCTTGAGGGCACTTGAACGGGGAGAAACAGATCTATGTGATATGTACCCGTCAAAAGAGCGGTCGGATATTTTTCTTTTTTCGAATCCTGTTTATTACCAGAGAGGGATTATCGTCGTTCCTAAAGACAACGTGACCATAATGGATATAGGAGGTCTAAAGGGGCTAAAGGTAGCGCTTCAAAAGGGTGATTATGTCAACGAATTTTTAAGGCAGCAGGATTTGAACATCACCTTTGTTTCAACGCGGGACTATGAGGAGAGCTTGGATCTTCTCATCGGCGGGCAAGTTCACGCCATTGCAGGCGATGAGCCGGTCATCAGCTATTTTATGAGCAAGCATAATCTGGAGGATCAATACAAGATCGTCGATCAGCCACTCTATGAGTTGCCCATGGTCTTAAGCACTTCAAAATCGGATAAACGGTTGAATTTAATCCTCAATAAAGGAATCTATGCACTGACTAAGAAAGACATTATCACGAAGATCCAGCAAAAGTGGTTTGGCATCTCAACACCTATAGCCGCGGATATCAGAGGAAGGAATGTCCGTCTTCTCTTCCTTGGACTGGCGAGCGTCTCCTTTATTGTCGTCCTACTGATATTGCTCTGGAATATGGAGCTTAAAAAAGCCGTCAAAATGCGCACAGAGGAGTTGGAAATCAGTCGCAACAATCTACAGACTATGATCGATGGCATTAATCATATGATTGTCGTGGTGACGGAGGACTGGACTGTACTGTCTGCCAATAGAATTTTCAATAGCTTGTGTCTTGAAGCTGAGCTTCAAGAAAAGGGACCAATCAATTTAGGCACTGTTTTTCTGGGGTGGAATGAGTGGGCAAGAAGTCAGTGGACTAAAAATTTTGCCCCCTGTGAGCGCATACTGTATGGAAAAACCTATTTTATAAGTCCATACCACATTCAATACAATGATATGCTTACGCCTTCTCTTTTGCTGATGTTTGAAGACATTACAGATAAAAAGATCAACGCAGCGCGGCTTTTGCAAGACAATAAAATGGCTGCTATAGGACAATTGGCCACAGGGGTTGCCCATGAAATACGCAATCCACTTGGACTTATTCGCAATTATACTTTCCTTCTAAAGCGCCAACCTGAGGACAGGGCTCTTCTCAAAAGTGCACTGCCCATCATCGAAGAATCCGTAGACCGTGCGTCTTCCATCATCGACAACCTGCTGAACTTTTCGCGGCTGTCTGACAACCGCATCAACAGAGTCGATATGAAGTCTATGATTGAGAAAATGATTCAATTGAATGAAAGGCTCATGAACCGTAGCCATATTGTGTGTCGGTCTATCTTGGAAGAAATATACGCGGAATTAAGTGAAGAGTCTATCAAGCACATTCTCATCAATATGATGAATAACGCCATAGACGCTATGGCAAAAGAAGGGCAACTGACCCTTTGGCTCAAAAGTGGAGAAAATGGTCCTGTTATTCACATCATCGATACAGGGTCCGGAATGTCTCAGGAGACACAACATAAATTATTTGATCCCTTCTTCACGACAAAAGGTGTCGGCGAGGGAACGGGACTTGGCCTTTATATCGTCTACAACGAACTGCAGAAAAACGGTGGACGGATCGAGGTTGTTTCAAAAGAGGGTGTAGGAACGACTTTCAAGGTCTATCTAAAAGGATAGAGAGGTTAAGGCATAGAGGGGGACACATGACAAATCATGCAATGAAAATACTGATTGTCGATGATGAGCAGCATTACTGTGACGTTATCCGACTTATTTTAGAAGGCGAATCCTATCAGGTTGTTACGACAACAAGCCCTTTTGAGGTGTTGGATCTCCTCGAAAAAGAATGCTTCGACTTGGTCCTGAGCGATTTTTTTATGCAAGATATGGATGGCTTTGAACTTTTAAGAGAAATCAAAAAAAACCATGGAGATACTGAAGTCATTATTTTCACGGGATATGGTAGCATTAAAAACGCCGTAGAAGCCATAAAAGAAGGGGCTTTTTCCTACTATATAAAGTCCCACGATCCAGAAGAACTTCTTTTTGAAATTTCAAAGGTCAAGCGTATTGCAGAACTGAAAAACAAATTGAATCAACCCGCTGTCACAGGTCAATACCTTATGCGTTCAAAAAACGTCAAAATGAAAAAAGCCATTGATTTGATCGACAAAGTTTCCAATAGCCCAGCCAATATATTGCTTCTCGGTGAATCGGGTGTTGGGAAAGAAGCCTTCGCGGCCAATATCCATGCAAAATCGGGGCGCAGTGAAGGAAATTTCGTCCCAGTAAACTGCCATGCTTATTCAAAGAGTTTGCTCGAATCTGAGTTGTTTGGACATGAAAAGGGTGCCTATACAGGGGCGACAGAAACCCGAATCGGAAAATTTGAATCCGCTGAGGGCGGAACGCTTTTTTTAGATGAAATTGGTGATTCTACACTGGATATGCAGCTCAAGATGCTCCGGGTGCTGGACACAAAGCGTATTGAGAGAATCGGGTCTAATCGACTCATCGATGTGAATTTTAGGCTTGTCTGTGCCACGAATCGAAACGTTCAAGAAATGATCAAAGAGGGCCTGTTTAGAGAAGACTTTTTTTACCGGATCAGTACATTTGTCCTTGAAATCCCCCCGCTCAGAGATCGGCGAGAGGACTTGGTCGACATGGTGCAGTTTTTCGTCTCAAAACTTTCTAACGATATGAAAAAAACGGTGAAGCGGGTGGAGGAGGACTTGATGGTCTATCTGATGCATTACGACTACCCGGGCAATATCCGAGAGCTAAAGAATATCATCGAACGGCTCATTGTCCTTTCCTCTGATGGCATCCTCAGAAAAGAAGATCTCTACCTTCAAAATGACTCAGGC
>JBBRGL010000146.1:0-6984 GCA_038240675.1 Peptostreptococcales bacterium | reverse complement strand
GACAAATTTTATATTTGAATTGGAATTTTTAGTGGGGGTCCCCCTTTTGCGTACTTTGCGACTGTTTACCTTTGCGTCGATGTTGAATCATTGGGTCTTTGAGATTCCCTGCGCCTTCCACCTTTTATCCTTCGTCCTACTCTAACGGTCCTTTTGACACCATTGCCCTGCTTCGGGTATAATGAAAGAAGTTTGAACTTGCAAAGGAAGTGAATTGACATTGAAAGTAATCATTGCTGAAAAACCATCAGTGGCTAAAAATATCGCGGAAGCAGTGGGTGCAAAGGGACGCAGAGATGGGTTTTACGAAGGCGGGGACTATTTGGTCACATGGGCATTCGGCCATCTCCTTGAACTTCTGGATGCCAAGGAATACGATGAAAAAATGTCCAGTTGGCGTCTTGAACAGTATCCTTTTATTCCGGAAGTCTTTAAATACCGCATAAAAAGTGACAATCAGGATCGAAAGAGTGTTGATGAAGGGGCGAGAAAGCAAATGGCCATCATTGAGGCTCTTATTCAGCGTCCAGATGTGACGGGTGTCATTTCCGCCACAGACTTTGACAGAGAAGGTCAAATTATCGGCGATATTATTTTAGAGTTTCTGAATACAGGCAAACCTGTGGAAAGATTGTTGCTCAATGAATGGACGGCAGAAGAAGTCAAGGTGGGCCTTGGCAAATTGGTGTCCAATAAACAGATGGAGCCTTTGAGAGATGCGGGTATAAGCCGTCAGTGGGCCGACTGGACCATAGGGATCAACCTGACGTCTGTATCGACACTCAAGTACCAAAGAGGCTCAGGTAAGGCCCTGAACATAGGACGTGTCCTTTTGCCGACCCTTAAAATCATCTACGATAGAGACAAGGAAATCGAAAATTTTGTCTCTGAAGAATTTCATAAATTGACGACTTTTTTCAAAAGTCCAGAAGGCATTAGCTACGAAGGGGTTTATCAAATTGGAGATGGCGACAAAATCACGGAGCGGTTCACGGATAAAAAACCTCTAGAAGCCCTTATGGAAGCCATAAAAGGCAAAAATGGAATCGTCATTGACAAACAGGTCGAGCAAAAGAGGGAGTACCCACCCAATCTCTTCAATCTCTCGAATTTGCAGGGCTATGTCACGAGCAAAGAAAAAGGATGGACTTCAGAAAAAGTTTTAAAAGTCGCTCAAAGTCTCTATGAAAAAAAGTTTATTACCTATCCAAGAACCGCGTCCCTTGCCCTTGAGGAGTCATTGACAGACAAAGCGGCTCGGGTGCTTAACGCCGTCAAAAAAGGACTTCCCTACGAGAAAGAGATTCAATTTCACACGTCAAAACGTGTGTTTGACAATAGCAAAGTAGAAAGTCATAGCGCCATTATGCCGACCTATATGATTCCGAATAACTTGGCACCAGATGAGCAGGTTGTCTATGATGCCGTCAAATATAGATTTGTCATGCAGTTTATGCCTGTGGCTGAGCATGAGGAAGCCACACTGACGACCCTTGTGGATGTTGCAGAAGCCTATCAAGAGGGTGTAAGGGGCATTTTCATGACGCGTGGACGCATCCAAAAAGTCATCGGTTGGAAAAAAGTCGAAAAGATTCAGTCCAAGGACAAAGAACTGCCTAATGTTGCCGTCGATACACTTGTAGAGGTGGTAAAGTCGGATTTGGAATCAAAAGGGACATCGCCCCCCAAGCGCCACACAGAAAAGACCTTGCTTAAAGTCATGGAGACCTGTGGCAAGAAATTTAAAGGCGGCAAGCCCGCCTCTGCTGCTCATCAAGGCCAAAGCGATGAGGATTCTGATATGGAGTCAGAGGGCAATCAAGATTTTGAACAAGAACAGGTGGATGCCGAAATGTTGACAGCCATTCTCAGTGGTTTTGCAATTGGAACACCGGCCACCCGCGCGGAGACCATCAGTAAGCTCAAAAGCGTCGGCTATATCGATGTTAAAGGAAAGACACTTTTTGCAACGCCTGTAGGATGCAATCTCGTCGAAAAATTTCCGATTAAAGAATTGTTTGATCTTGAATATACAGGAAGACTGGAAAAAACCTTGGCGGATATAGGCAAAGGCATTCTATTGAAAGAACAATTCTTAGAACGTATTTTTGAATTTACAAAAATAGCGGTGGAAACCATTAAAAAAGATGATTTTCATGTGATTAAAACAATAGAAGAATCACCAGAACGCAGAATTGGTGGGGATACAGCGAATCAGGATGATCGACAAGTTCTGGGCAAATGCCCAGGTTGCGGTGCAGACGTCCTAGAGGGCGAGAAAAGTTTTGGCTGCAGTAATTGGCGAAGCGGTTGCAAATTTATTGTCTGGAAAAACGACAAATTTCTTACATCCCTCCGAGTGCGTGCGACCAAACAAACCATCATCACCCTTTTAGAAACGGGCAAAGTATCCGGCAACACATTTGTCAGCAAGAAGGGCACCAAATTCAGCGCTCACCTTACTCTCGAAAAAAATCCTGACACGGGTTTTTACAGCTGGAAAATGAGCTTTTGAGACTGAATAATGATTAATACAAGGAGTTTACATGATTAGATTAGTCGTTACCGATTTGGATCAAACGTTTTTGACGGATAAAAGTGCTTTTTCAGAGGTCAATATTCAGGCGGTTAAAGGGTTAAAAGCAAAAGGCGTTCAATTTGGCGTCGCCAGTGGAAGGGCTCCCCACGTTATCGCTCAGATGATGGAATCTGCAGGCCTTATTGATTATCTCGACTTGATTATCGGCTACAATGGCGTCACGATAAACGTACCGAATATTCTCCCCGAACCCACTGCACATTACCTCAGTAGCCTTGCTATTCGCTCCGTTTATGAGAAATATAAAGAACATCCGGTGATTTTTGTAGTCCATGAACTCCAGACGATGCACTGCAACAAGGAATCCGCTTTTTCGAAACTTGAAATGGATCTCAACGGCTACACTGTTGATGTACAGCCTGATTTCAGCGCATTTATACAAAAGGATTATCCCAAACTCATGTTGGTAGGGGACTCAGAACTTCTTAATCAGATTGAATGGAGCATGAATGAGCACCAAGAGCATCATTATAGCTTCTTTAAATCTCACCATAATTTCTTAGAAGTAGTGGCGCCAGGAGTATCAAAAGGGGCCATCCTCAGTGAATACTGCGTAGCAAAAGGCATTCCTTTGAGCCAAGTCATGGCCATCGGTGACAATTTAAACGACTTAGAAATGATTGCTTGCGTCGGCTATGGCATAGCAGTCGCCAATGCAGTAGACCCTGTAAAAATAGCAGCGCGATGGATCACCACCTCAAACAACGACAACGGCGTCGCAGTCGCCATCCAAAAGTTCATCAAATAAAACAAAATACAAATACCATCACCCGTTCGGGGTCAGGCTTGAGTACTTGAAACGTTCGCAAAATTCTGCTATAGTTATTTTAATAAAATACTTCACAAAGGGGGTAGACCATGCCGAGAAAACCTCGGGTCCATTACAATGGGGCATTATTCCACGTCATCTGCAGAGGCAACAACCGAGACTGGATTCTGAGCACAGATGATGACAAACGCAGATACCTCGAACTTTTAACACACTACAAACAGCGTTATGATTTCAAGCTCTATGCGTGGGTCATCATGTCAAACCATATTCACATGCTTATAGAGACGGGCGATGTCCCTCTCAGCAAGATTATGCAGGGGCTGCAGCAGTCCTACACCCAGTGGTACAACCGCAAAAACGATCGAAAAGGGCATGTTTTTGAACAGCGTTACAAAGCACTTCAATGCAATAAAGACAGCTATCTCCTCAACCTGATGCGCTACATTCACCAAAACCCTGTCCGCATTGGCATGGAAGAGGGCTTGGCATACCCTTGGAGTGGCCATTTGGCGTACAGCAAAGGCATTAGAACGGATATCACGGATGTCTTATTTCCACTGAGCCTTTTTTCTGATCAACGTGACAAAGCCAGAGCGCAGTATATCCATTTTTTAGCGGAAGAAGAGGACATCTTTGAGACGCTTACTGTCTTGGATATTGAGGAAGGCACACGCGATGTGGTTGAACATAAAGCAAAAGAGCGTGTTTGTATAGATGTACTTGAGCAAATTGTATTAAATGCAGCGCATATCGTTCAGATCAGTGTTGAAGAACTCCTGTCTCCTACAAGACACCAAAATGCGGCAAGGTGTAGGCATGTAGTCATTGACTTTTGCCAAAGATACACCGCATTTAGCCAAAAGGAAGTTGCTTCTGGTTTGAAAATTACCGAAAGTGCGGTCTCCAAAGCGCTAAGAAATACTGAAGACAACAAAGAAGTGTTAAAAGAGTTAGAGAACGTTTCAACTTTTCAAGCCTGACCCCGAAATTCCTACAAGACGCCAAAATGCGGCAAGGTGTAGACATGTAGTCATTGACTTTTGCCAAAGATACACCGCATTTAGCCAAAAGGAAGTTGCTTTTGGTTTGAAAATTACCGAAAGTGCGGTCTCCAAAGCGCTAAGAAATACAGAAGACAACAAAGAAGTGTTAAAAGAGTTAGAGTACGTTTCAACTTTTCAAGCCTGACCCCGAAATTCCTAAATCATCTTTGGAGGTTGCTATGACAAATAGAGTTCAAGACGCAGTAATGGGTTTGTGTGTAGGAGATGCATTGGGAGTACCTGTGGAATTCATGACAAGAGGCCAGTTACTCAGCAATCCAGTCAAGGATATGCGGGCGTTTGGGATCCATCGACAATTAGCGGGGACATGGTCTGATGACACAAGTTTGACCTTGTGCACCCTGGACAGTTTAGCGGGTGGGTTTAATGATTATGATATGATGGGGCGATTTCGG
This sequence comes from Peptostreptococcales bacterium, assembly GCA_038240675.1. GTDB lineage: Bacteria > Bacillota > Clostridia > Peptostreptococcales > Acidaminobacteraceae > JBBRGL01. The sequence goes on along the minus strand of JBBRGL010000146.1, from coordinate 2,154 downwards.
CTTTGGCTTGAAAAAGGGGAGTATTCAGCGAGAGGTGGCGTATTTGATGTCGGTATCGCAACTCGGAATGCTATAACGCGGTTTGCCGTCGGAAAAGCACCTTTTGAATGTGGCTGTACAAGTGAATACGACAATGGCAACGGGTCTCTCATGCGCATTCTGCCGCTGTTATTTTTCATAGAGTCGATTTACGGACCGGATCAAATGCTTTGCGAAGAACCCCTTAAGCTTATTCATAACGTTTCTGCGCTTACTCATGCACATCCTCGTAGTCAAATGGCCTGCGGTATCTATCTTTCAGTGGCATCTGAGCTGAGCAAAAAAGTGGATATTCTAGAATCGGTGACACGTGGCATACAAAACGCAATAGGCGTATATGGGCAATTAGAGGAATTTCAAAGCGAACTTGTCCATTTTGAACGTCTAAATCTTCCAAGTTTTAGTGAGTTGCCTATTGAGGATATCAATAGCAGTGGATATGTGATAGACACATTGGAAGCTGCCCTATGGTGTATACTCACGACGATGGCTTACAGTGACTGCGTTCTAAAGGCTGTGAACCTTGGCGGGGATACAGATACTATTTCTGCTGTCGCCGGGGGAATTGCTGGGATCTATTACGGAGGAGAAAGTATACCGTCAGAATGGATTGATAAAATTGCCAATAAGGAGCTTATTCAACGGACTTGTGAGAATTTTTTAGAAAGTGTCAAAGTGTAAGAAATCGTGTAAACGCGTTATGTTTCAACTAATCAAGCCTGATCCTCTCATTGGGAGACGCGGTGGATTAGAGTTCTGAGGATGGGGGACTTATGAAAAATTTACTTTTGACACTCTAATCATGTATTGAGATTCACAGTAATTATTTAAGCACAGTCAAGGCATTGGCGAATGCCATTGAAGCAAGTGATGTATACACAAAAGGTCACTGCGAAAGGGTCACTGAAATTTCGATGGATATAGCGAGAGCAATGGGATTAGCAGAAGCGGACATCGCTGAACTGGAGTTCGCCGGACTTCTCCATGACATCGGGAAAATTGGTATTCCAGAGGCTGTTCTCAACAAGAAAGGACGTTTGACAGAAGAAGAATTTCAAATGATTAAGATGCATCCTGAAATTGGATTCAAAATTCTAGAGGATGTAGAATTCTTGAAGCGAAGCCGGATGATACTCCATCAACACCACGAAAGGGTGGATGGTAGTGGATATCCCCTTGGTATTAGGGAGAATGACATTTATTTGGAGTCAAAAATTTTATCAGTGGCGGATGCTTATGATGCCATGACGAGCGCAAGACCTTATAGGCCCATACCCATGACAGACGATGAAGCAAAGGTCGAGTTGAAACAAGGCAGCGGAAGTCAATTTGAACCTGCAGTTGTTGAAGCTTTTGTTGAAATTTTGAAGCACAAAAAATATTGATAAATGGACCCTCTTAGACAGAATAGTCTTAACAGTTTTTCTAATGGATGAGCATTTAATGCACTTGAGAATATCTTTGAAATTCACCCATAATAATTCTGTAGCACCTCAGCTGCTTTAGGCGAAAAATTGAGGTCATCTTCGACTCTAAATTCTTCCTTTTGTATAGATTTTTCAATCTAGCTTTCTTTGTCACTAGAAGACACCAATATGAATCAAGGACAGTCTCGCTACAGCGTGGCCATTAAAGCGAGGCCTTTATAAAGAGCTATGCTGAAGCAGTCCGTTTGAGCATTGTACAAAAAAGCAACTTCCGTTTCCTGACAAAGGACGGAAGTTGCTTTTTATGTTTTTTGAAGGCGTAGAAATTTGATGAGTACTAGACGAATTTGGCCTCATTCTACGCAGTCTGGGCAACAAGGTATTAGAGTACAGTTGCTCTTTTCAACGAATAATTTTCATAAAGCTGTTCAACGACAATTTGCTCAAGAAGGTCAACTATCTTGTAGACTTCTTCATATGAAGTGTATAGGGCAATGGGCGCCAAGCGAATAACGTTTGGTTCTCTATAGTCAGGGATGACTTTGAGATCCCGAAGGGCAAGACTGATGCGGTAAGCTTCATCGTGTTCGAGGCTTACATGTCCACCTCTTTTGTGATCCTCACGAGGGTTTTCAACAGAATAGCCGTATTTTACGAGTCTTGAATCGATGAGGTACATCAGATAGGC